>JBAVQZ010000086.1:0-9479 GCA_049694515.1 Paracoccaceae bacterium
CGCGGCCGGCCTGCCGCCGGAGGCGTTGAAAACCCTGACCGGCTTTTCCGGTGCGGTGTTCTGGGGCGGGGATGACGCGGCGCGGGCCTATGACGTTGCCCTGGCCGAGCGCGACGGTCCGATCCTGCCGCTGGTCACCGAAGCGCTGGACCGCGCCCGCGTCGTGCTGGAGCGGCATCTCTGCGTGGACACCACCGCCTCGGGCGGGAACGCGGAATTGCTGGCGCAGGTCGCGTCTGCGTCTTGACGCGCCCCGCCCGGGCGATAGCCTGCGCCGATGTTCCCGATCCGCGATCACAACCCGTCGGCGCGCACGCCATACGTCACCTACGCGATCATGGCGGCGAACATCCTGGTGTTCCTGTCCTACTGGTCGCTGCTGTCGCAGCCGGTCCGGCTGCAGGGCTTCCTCTATCATTGGGCGCTGATCCCGGCGGCGCTGTCGCAGGGCGCGATGTGGCACGGGCTGGTGACGTCGATGTTCCTGCATACGGGGCTGCTGCACCTGGGTGGCAACATGCTGTTCTTGTGGATTTTCGGCGACAATCTCGAGGATGAGATGGGCCACCTGCCGTTCCTGGGCTTCTACCTGGCGGGCGGCGTTGCCGCCGGGCTGGTGCAATTCCTGTTCGCCCCTTATTCCCCCGTGCCGACGATCGGCGCGTCGGGCGCGATCGCGGCGGTGATGGGCGGCTATATCCTGATGTTTCCCCGCGCGCGGGTGGATGTGCTGTTCATATTCGTGATCTTCTTTCGCATCATCCCCCTGCCCGCCTGGGTGATGCTGGGCGTCTGGTTCGCGCTTCAGGCGGTCAGCGGCGCGATGGCCACGCCGGGAACCGGCGGGGTTGCCTACATGGCGCATGTGGGCGGCTTCGTCGCGGGGCTCGTCCTGACGCTGCCGCTCTGGGCGCGCCGGGGCGGCCCGGCCTATTGGCGCCGGACCCACGGCCTTCCGCCGCATCCCGAACTGATCTACAAGCGGACGGACATTCCCGTGGTTCGAAGGAGGCGCAGATGAGCCGCAGACTGACCTGCCATTGCGGCGCGGTCGAACTCGAGGTCGAGCTTTCCGGCGGTCTGGAGACCGCGCGGCGCTGCGACTGCACCTATTGCCGCCGCCGGGGCGCGATCATGGCCTCGGTCCCTCTGGACGAGCTGAAATTCATCCGCGGGGCGGATCACGTGGCGCTGTATCAGTGGGGCACCGGGGTGGCGGAGCATTACTTCTGCCCGACCTGCGGCATCTACACCCATCACCGGCGACGGTCGAACCCGAACGAATACGGCGTGAACGTGGGATGCCTGGAGGGCGTGAACCCGCGCGATCTGGGCGAAGTGCCGTGGACCGACGGGGTAAATCACCCCACCGACCGTCGATAGCGCCGCGCGCGGTCAGCCGTTCCGGATGATCTTCGCGAAACTGTCGAAGAGCGGTTCGTTGGCAACGATCAGCTCGCCATCTTCCAGCGGGTTGCGCCCCTCGTGGATCGGGCCGATCAGCGCGCCGGCCTCGCGCGCGACCAAGAGACCTGCGGCGATGTCCCAGGCGTTGACCTCGCGCTCCCAGTAGCCATCGAAACGCCCGGCGGCCACATAAGCCAGGTCGAGCGACGCGACACCCCAGCGCCGCATCCCCGAGCATTGCGGCATCAGCCGCCCCAGGTCGTGCAGCATCGCCGGAAGCGTCTTCTTCGAGGCGAACGGCACGCCCGTCGCGAACACCGCCTCTATCATCTTGGTGCGGCCCGACACCCGCATGCGGCTGTCGTTCATCCAGGCGCCCGCGCCCTTCTCGGCGACGAACATCTCGTCCTTGGCGGCGTCGAAGATGACACCCGCGACGATCTCGCCCTTGTGCTCGAGCGCAACCGAAATCGCCCAGTGCGGCATGCCGTGCAGGAAATTGGTGGTCCCGTCCAGCGGATCGACGATCCAGCGCCGCGTCGGGTCGGCGCCGTCCTGCGCGCCGGTCTCTTCGCCCAGCCAGCCGTAATTGGGGCGCGCGCCCATCAATTCTTCCTTCAGGATCTTCTCCGAGGCGATGTCGGCGCGGCTGACGAAATCCCCCGGCCCCTTGGACGAGACCTGGAGGTTTTCCACCTCGCGGAAATCCTTGACCAGGCTGCGCCCGGCCTTGCGGACGGCCTTGATCATTATGTTGAGATTGGCGCTGCCTTGCATCGGGGACTCCTTTGTCAGGGCGCGCGTATACGCGCTGGCGCGGTGAATGCCAAGTGCCGCCGGCGGGTGCGATCCTATCCCTTACTGCCGTTGGAGCTTGACCGGCTCGGTCCGCGCCAGGCGGATGAAATGCGCCATGAACGGCTTGGTCGCATCCTCGCTGCGGGTGGCGGCATACATGCGCCGGGTCAGGCCCTTTTCGGTCAATGGCCGGGTGATGTAGTCGGCGTTGGATTTGACCTCGCGCACCACCCAGTCGGGCAGCACCGCGACGCCCCGTCCCGAGGCCACCAGCATCAGGATCACGGCCGTCAATTCCACTTGCCGCACGGCGCGAGGCTCGACCTTCGCCGGGGTCAGCAGATCGCTGAACACGTCCAGCCGCGAGCGATCCACCGGATATGTAATCAACAACTCGTCGCGGAAATCCTCGGCCTCGATATATGGTTTCGCGGCCAGCGGATGGTTCGCCGCGGCGACAAAGACCGGCGCGTAGTCGAACAGCGGCGTGAACGTCACACCGGCGATCTCTTCGGGGTCGGAGGAAATCACCAGGTCCACCTCCTCGCGCTGCAGCGCGGGCAGCGCGCCGAAGGAGAGCCCCGGCCGGATATCCACGTCGACATCGGGCCAAGCCTTCCGGAACTCTTCCAGCACCGGCAACAGCCAGTCGAAACAGGCGTGACACTCGATGGCGATATGCAGCCGGCCGGACTTGCCGGACTGGAGCGAGCGGAACTCCTCCTCGGTCGCGGCCACCTCGGGCAGCACCCGCTCGGCCAGCCGCAGCAGCTTCATCCCCGCCGCCGACAGTTTCAGCGGGCGGGAGCGACGCACGAAAAGCTCCATTCCGACCTGCTCCTCCAGCCCCTTCACCTGATGGCTGAGCGCCGATTGCGTCATATGCAGCTGATCGGCGGCCCGGGCCAGCCCGCCGGCCTCGTGAATCGCCCTGATCGTGCGAAGATGCCTCAGCTCCAGGTGCATATTATCGTAACTTTCATATTGTTCTTGAGAATTATGAATTTGTTTCACAGGACAGGCCGTGCGACAAGAGGTGAAACCCATCGAACAGATCGGATCGCCCCAATGACCGCCCCACGTGTGTCTTTCGAGTTCTTCCCGCCGCAATCGCTTGAGGCCAGTTTCCGGCTTTGGGACACGGTGCAGACGCTTGCGCCGCTCCAGCCCGGCTTTGTCTCGGTGACATATGGCGCGGGCGGCACCACGCGCGAGCTGACACATGAGGCGGTGACGACGATCCACAAGAATTACGGGCTGAATGTGGCCGCGCACCTGACCTGCGTGGACGCCACCCGTGACGAAACGATGCAGATCGTCGAAGGCTATGCCGAGGCCGGCGTGAGCGAGATCGTGGCGCTTCGCGGCGACCCGCCGAAGGGCCAAGGCCGTTTCGTTCCAAATCCGGACGGCTTCGGCAATTCCTGCGAGCTGGTCGAGGCGCTTGCCGAAACCGGCAAGTTCAACATCCGCGTCGGCGCCTATCCCGACCCGCACCCCGAGGCGAAGCGCGAGGGCGACGACGTGCGCTGGCTGAAGCGCAAGATCGAGGCCGGGGCTTCTTCGGCCATCACCCAGTTCTTCTTCGAGGCTGAGACCTTCTTCCGCTTCCGCGACGCCTGCGAAAAGGAAGGCATAGACGCCACCATCATTCCCGGCATCGTGCCGATCGAGAACTGGTCGGGCATCCGCAAATTCGCCAAGACCTGCGGCGCGCATGTCCCCGCCTGGCTGGATGACGCATTCGAAACCGCCAAGCGCGACGGGCGCGAGGATCTGCTGGCCACCGCGATCGCGACCGAGCTTTGCAGCGAGCTGATCGAAGGCGGCGTCGAGGACCTGCATTTCTACACGCTGAACAAGCCGCATCTGACGCGCGAGATCTGCCACGCGCTGGGCGTGCAGCCCGACGTTACGCTCGAAAAGGTCGCCTGACCGGCTTGAAATGACGGAAAAGGCCTATCCCGAGCCCGACCGCGCGACGCTGATCCGGCTGAGCGGACTGGACTACATGCGTGCGATGCTGACGGGCGAGATCGCCGCGCCGCCGATCTGGAACCTTTTGAACATCCACCTAACTTCCGTCGAAGCCGGGCGCGTCGCCTTTCGCGGGGCGGCGGCGGCGGAGCATGGCAATGTCACCGGCACGGTGCATGGTGGATGGTATGGCGCGGTCCTCGATGCCTGCATGGGCTGCGCGGTGATGACCGGGGTGCCGTCGGGCGCGACCTCCACCACGGTTGAATTCAAGACCAACATCGTCAGTGTCGCCCCGATCGGCACGGAGGTCGAGGCCGTGGGCCTCGTCTCGCATGCGGGCCGGCGCACCGGCGTCGCGACCGGAGAGATCCGCGGCATCGCGGACGGCAAGCTTTTCGCCACCGGCTCGACCACCTGCCTGATCATGCCAGCGGACTAAGGTGCGGGCCGCTCAGGCGCCGTGCGGCAGACCGGGATCGGCAAATGGCAGATCGACATGCCGGGAAGAATGGACCGCGCTGGGGTGCAGCGCCTCGGACGGATCCTGCCCCACCACCCGGCGCCGGCGGTTCAGGAACATCTTGCCCCAGCCCCGGAAACTCCCGACTGACGGCGCTGTGGCATCGCAAGGGAAGCGGGCGCGCCAGCCATCCGGCAAGGCGACACCGCGCTCCTCCAGTTTTTCCAGCATCCAGACCAGCGGGATATTGGCCAGCGGCCTTGCGGGTTCATACCCGCCAAGCTGGCCGCCCACATCGCCGTGGCAGCCGTGAAACCAGACCTGCTCCACCCGGCCCTGCCAGTCGGGCGGCGCTTGCCACAGGACCGGCGCGAACACCTCGCGCGTCTCGTCCAGCGCCAGCGCGTGAAATCCGTGGCGCACCACGTCGCCAAGTGCGTGGTTGTGGAAGGAATGCCGCGTTTCGGTCAGTTTCCAGACAAATGGCAGCCGCAGGCCCAGCGCCTTGACCGTATCCCAGACGCCGATCATTTCGATCTCAATATGGCCATGGCAAAATGCAGCGGAAAAGGCGCGGGCCGCGTCACTCTTTACCCCGGATTCATAGTGACGATAGGCTTGCCGCACGTTGCGGACGGTCGCATGGCGTGCCTCGAGCAGCCCGACCCGGTCGATCAGGCCCGACAGCGAACGCACGGCATAGGCGCCGCGTGAATAGCCCATCAGGACGATCCGGTCGCCAGGGTGATAGCGCGAGGCGAGCGTGCCGTAGGCACGGCGGATCTGCCGGTTGATTCCGCGCCCGGCGGCCACGTGATGAAGGCGGCGCCAGTCCATCCACTGAATCCCCGCCTCGTAATAGAGCGAAAGATGCGCCGAAGCCGGCATTTCGCGCAGCAATTTGTAGACTGCCCCGGCATGGGTTTCGAACCCCGGCATGAGCGAGGACATGGTGCCGTCGAGGATCACCACATGGGTGATCTGCTGACGGGTGGCCGCCCGGTGGCCGGTCTCGGTCGGGCCGAGCCCGCGCAACCATCCCCATAGACGCCTAAGCGGATCCACCTTGTCTTGCCTCGTTCAGCATCGCCCAGACCCGGCCCGGCGTGAACGGCATGTCGGCTTGCCGCACGCCTTCGGGCCAGAGCGCATCGAGCACCGCGTTGCTCACCGCGCCCAACGCGCCGACGGTGCCCGCCTCGCCGCAGCCCTTCATGCCCAGCACGTTCGCGGTGGAGGGGACGGGTTCGGTCGTGAAGGAAATCATCGGGACATCATTGGCGCGCGGCACGGCGTAGTCCATGAACGTTGCCGTGAGCAGTTGGCCGGATTCGTCATAGACGACATGCTCGTTTATCGCCTGCCCTATGCCCTGAGCCACGCCGCCATGCACCTGCCCCTCGGCCAGCATCGGGTTCATCAGATTCCCGAAATCGTCGGTGACGGTGTATTTCACAACCTCGACCGTGCCGGTTTCGGGGTCTGTCTCGACCTCCGCCACGTGGGCCCCGTTCGGATAGGACCGCCCCTCGAGCGTGTATTCCGCCTTGTGCACCAGCAGATCCTCGCGCCCCTTGCCGCGGGCCAGTTCGGCGGCCTCCAGCAGGGTCGGCGTGCGGTTCGACCCATCGGCGCGGAAAGTGCCGTCGTCGAAGCTCACGGCCTCTTCACCGACGCCAAGCTCGCCCGCGATGAAGGGCGTGAAGGCCTTGATGGTTTCCTCGACCGTGATCAGCGTGGCCCCGCTCTGGATCGTTACCGAGCGCGATCCGCCGGTGCCGCCGCCCTTGGCGATCAGGTCGCTGTCGCCCTGCACGACGCGGATGCGGTCGGCCGGGATGCCGCTCTGGTCGGCGAGGAACTGGGCATAGACGGTTTCATGCCCCTGCCCGTTCGACTGGGTGCCGACATACAGATTGACGGTGCCGTCCTCGCAGAACTCGATCTTCGCGCCCTCGGTCGGGTCGCCCAGGATCGACTCGATGTAATAGCTCAGGCCCAGCCCGCGCAGCTTGCCGGCCTTTTCCGACGCCGCCTTGCGCGACGCGTAGCCTTCGATGTCCGCGGCCTCGTGCACGCGGCTCAGCACCCGCTGGAAGTCGCCCACGTCGTAAAGCTGATCCGAGACCGTGCGATAGGGGAAGGCGTCGGCGGGGATGAAGTTGCGCCGGCGCAGCTCCCACGGGTCGATGTTCAGCACCCGCGCGGCATAGTCCATCGTGCGCTCCAACACATAGATCGCCTCGGGCCGGCCGGCCCCACGATAGGCGTCCACGGGAACGGTGTTGGTGTAAACGCCCTTCACCGTCAGCAGCGCGGTCGGGATGTCATAGGCCCCGGTCAGCACCTTGGAAAACAGCGTGGACTGGATGTTCTGCGCGAATTCCGAATTATAGGCGCCGAGATTGGACAGGTTGCTGACCCGGTAGGCGGTGATCTTGCAATCCTCGTCGAAAGCCAGTTCGGCGGTCGAGGTCAGAGCCCGCCCGCCATTGTCGCTGAGCATCGCCTCGGTCCGGTCGGACATCCAGCGCACCGGTTTTCCCAAATGCCGCGCGGCCTGCGCCACGGCGAGGTATTCGGGATAGGTGAACCCCTTCATGCCGAAACCGCCGCCGACATCCTTTGTGGTGACATGCACCTGGCCCTCGTCCAGCCCCAGATGCCGGGCCAGCGCCGATTTCAGGCCCCAGACGCCCTGCCCGCCGTAATTGATGTGCAGCCGCTCGCCGTCCCAGCTGGCGGTTGCGCCGCGCGGCTCCATCGAATTGACGATGATCCGGTTGTCGGGAACCTCCAGTTTCACGGTATGGGCGGCACTGGCGAAGGCGGCCTCGGTGGCCTCCGCATCGCCCAGCGCCCAGTCATAGGCGACGTTGCCGGGGGCTTCGGGATGGATCTCCGGCCCACCGGCTTCCAACCCCAGAGAGGGTTCCAGATCGTCATAATCGAACCCGATCATCTCGGCCGCATCATGGGCCTGGTCAAGGGTTTCGGCGACGACCAGCGCCACGGCCTCTCCAACGAAGCGCACGCGTCCCTTGGCCAGGATCGGGCGCAGCGGGCGCGCGCCGCGGCTGCCATCGCGATTCTCCACGACCATGGCCTTCATGCCCAGCGCGACGCCGGCATCCTCAAGGCTCTCCGCCGTCAGCACCGCGTGAACGCCGGGTGCGGCACGCGCCTCGCTCACGTCCAGTTCGGTGATCTCGGCATGGGCCACCGGCGAGCGGAAGAAGAAACCGAACAGCGCGCCCTCGGGAACCGCGTCATCGACATACGCGCCATGGCCGGTCAGCAGGCGCCGATCCTCGAACCGTGTCACAGTTTGGCTTTTCCCGAACTTGTCCATGATACCTCCGCACACATCGCCTTCGTGCGGACAGTAGCTGTTCGCGTCGGGGTGTCCAGCCCTTAGGAGGAAACGTCCAGCACCACGGCCTGTTCAAGCGCCCCATAGCCGTTGAAACGGGTCACGGTGGCCGTTGAATAAGCGCCAAGCCCCTGAAACAGAATGAAATCACCCTCCGCCACGTCGCCGGGAAGGTTCAGCGTTCCCGGAAGGCGGTCGATGCTGTCACAGGTCGGGCCGAAGACGGCACGCGCCACCGGATTTCCGCGCCGCGCCCTGCCGTCGGACGACAGGACCGAAAGGCGGTCGGTGTTGCCCATGACCGGCAATTCGGACAGCGCGCCATAGACCCCGTCGTTGAGGAAAATGTCGCCCCCGTCGCGGATCGCCTTGACCTGCGCGGCAAGGCTGAACCCCTCGGCCACCATGGCGCGGCCCGGCTCGCACACAAGGCGTGGATGATCGGGGCCGAAGGCGCGACGGACGGCCTGCGAAATGACCGCGAAAATATCTTCCAGCATCTCCGGCTCGGCCAGCTGGCGCCGCGCCGGAAAGCCGCCGCCGACATTCAGCCGGGCAAGCGTGACTCCGGCGCGCCGGGCGATGCCGGCGGCGGCGTCGATATAAGCGCTCCATGCATCCGGTGCGGTGCATTGCGTACCGGGGTGGAACGTCATCGCCGGGACGTATCCCAGCGCAGCGACACGTTGCAGAAGTTGCGCCGCCGCCTCGGGTGTCGCGCCGAACTTGGTGCCGAAATCATAGGCCCCGCCGGTCACAGGCAACTTGAATCGCACGGAAACCTCGCAGCCCGCCGGAACCACGCCCTCAAGCTTTGCCAGCTCGCTTTCCGAGTCCACCGACCATGAGGCGACGTCCAGCGCCACGGCGCGCACAATCTCGTCGCGGGCGCGGACGGGATTGTTGTAGTGCAGCACCGCGCCGGGCACCGCCTCGCGCACCAGTTCCATCTCGTAGGGCGAGGCCACGTCGAACGCGGTGATCCCTGCCGCGGCGAAGTTCGTCAGCACCAGCGGGTCGGGATTGGCCTTGACCGCATAGGTGACAAGCCCAGGGAATCCTTCCTGGAATCGCCGCGCGGTGGCCTGAAGGATCGACGGCGCCGCGTAGATCACCGGGTGCCCGGGCTGCGTCGCCCTAAGATGCTCGGCCGGACTGGCCCAGATGCCTTGTGTGAATCCCATGCTCTGCCCCGTTTTATTGACGTCTTTCCAATATGATGCGCGGTATTTTGGTCAGTTTCACCGATCACTTCTGGTGTATCGCATCTTTTTCTGGTCAAAATGACGAAATAACAGTCGATTTGACATGGACGAGCTGGACCGGAACATTCTCACCCTGCTGGGCGGCGACGCGCGGATGTCGCTGGCCGTGCTGGCGCGCAAGCTGAAGGTCGCACGATCCACCGTGCAGGCGCGGCTGGAGCGGCTGGAGCGTTCCGGCGTCATCGCGGGCTACACC
>JBAVQZ010000087.1:0-4393 GCA_049694515.1 Paracoccaceae bacterium
GCCGCCACCAGCCCCGCCGCGCTGCCCAGAAGCAACAGGCCGAACTGCGCGTCGCCCGCGCCGATCCGCGCCTTGATCTGGGGCACCAGCGCGGCGAAGCCGCCCCAGTAGAGGCCCAACAGCACGAAGGCCGCCGCGGGCACGCGCGAGAAGGATATGGCGTTGAGAACGGACATGCGCGCGGGCTTGCCACCTTGCGCGCGATCCGGCAATCGGAAAGAGGGAAATTCCCCCTTCCAATCGCGCGGAATCTGGCCTATACGCGCGGCTTCACACGGGCATACACCCTTGGAGGATGCCCATTATATATGGAGAATTACTATGGCTGGTGAGATCCCTGATCTTCACGCCACGGTACGGACGGGGACGGGCAAGGGGGCCGCTCGTCAAGCTCGCAGAGAGCATTTCGTACCTGGCATCGTGTATGGCGGCGGCGCGGACCCCGTTTCCATCAACATCAAGTACAACGCGCTGGTGAAGCGCCTGAAGGCTGGCCGCTTCCTGTCGACGCTGTTCAATCTCAAGGTGGACGGCCACGACGACGTACGGGTGATCTGCCGCAACGTGCAGCGCGACGTGGTCAAGGATCTGCCGATCCACCTGGACCTGATGCGCCTGCGCCGCACCTCGCGCATCAACCTGTTCATCCCCGTCGAGTTCGAGGGCGAGGACGTGGCACCGGGCCTGAAAAAGGGCGGCGTGCTGACGGTCGTGCGCCCCGAGGTCGAGCTTAAGGTGACTGCCGGCGACATCCCCGAGAAACTGACGGTGGACCTGTCGCAACTCGATATCGGCGATACGGTGACGATCTCGGACATCACCCTGCCCGAGGGCACGCGCCCGATGATCACCGGCCGGGACTTCGTGATCGCCAACATCTCGGCCCCGTCCAGCCTGCGCGCTGCCGACGAGGAAGGCGAAGAGGGCGAAGAGGAAGTGGCCCCCGACGAGGTGCCGACCGCCGACGAGGAAGAAGAGGCCGGCGAGGAGTAAACCGCGCCGCTTTGCAGAGTTCGCAGACGCGGGGCGCGCGCATGGCGTGCCCCGCGTCTTTTTGTGCCGTAGGGGAAAAGGTTGCGCTTTCCCTCTCCGGGCAGATCCTGTCCATGCCCGAGTGCGCGTCAGAGCGTCTGCCCGGCCGCGCGTCGCCTCGGACCCGACCCGGGGCGCGGCGTGCGATTGCGCATGCCTGCCTCGCCCCCGCCACCGACCTGTCGGACAGCCGCTGGATGTTCCCGCCGCTTATTTGACACCCATCGCAACGTGCACCGCATCGGGATAGACGATCCGCTCGCCTTCGACATACCCGGCGAGCGCCTCCGCGACGTCGTCGATCAACCTCTCCTTCGCGATGTCAGGGAGGGCGCGGAACGCATCCGCGATCGGCATCGAACCAATATGCAATGGCACGAATTCATGCGCCAAGGGCACCTGGATCATCAGTTCCTGTCTTTTCACATCGACCTCGGCGAACCCCGCGTCACGGAGTTGGGCCGCCAGTTCGTCGGCTGCTGGCGTCTCTCTCTGAGAACGCTGCCTCCGCGCGATTTCCGGTGAGATGTGCCGCTCGACGGCGGCGCAGACGGCCCGCGTGTATGGGCTGTGACCGTCCCAGATCGAGAATGCCATCCGCCCGTTGGGGGCAAGCACGCGCCGAAACTCATTCAGCGCGGCCGGTTTGTCCGGAAAATAGTGATAGCCGTGTTGCGACATGACGACATCATAGCTGTCCGAGGGCAAGCCGGTGTCGCTTACATCGCTTTCGATCCATACGATGTTCCGGTCGGCGGCCAATTGCTTCGCCTGGGCGAGCATTGACGCATTGATGTCAAGACCATCGACCCGCCCATCCGGCCCGACCCTTTGCGCGGCCATCCGCGTCGTGACACCTGTGCCACAGGCCAAGTCCAGCACTTTCTCGAATGGCTCGAGCGACAGAAGATCGACCAGGGCTTCAGCCCATCGCCCGAACCACAGAGGCACCATGACCCGTTCGTAGATTTCCGGTGCGCTGCCAGACAACTGAAATGTCATTTCCTGCAACTCCTGCAAATCTGTGGAGCGGAAGGCCGATCCGGCCGGGGCCGGTCTGACCGGAAAGAAGCCTAGATGGTCGTTGTTCAGAACGTCAACTTCGTCCCGCATGACGAACCGGCAGCCATTGCCGACATGCCTTTTTGTTTGCGGCCCTGCCCCCTGCCACCTAGGTAGAAGTCAGGGACAAGACAGGAGGCATCCCATGCGGCTTTTCGTCGGGCTGGGAAACCCCGGTGCGAAATACGCCGGCAACCGGCACAATATCGGCTTCATGGCGGTGGATCGCATTGCGGACGATCACGGTTTCGCCCCGTGGCGCGCCAAGTTCCAGGGCCAGTTGACCGAGGGGCTGCTGGGCGGCGAGAAGGTGCTGCTTCTGAAACCCGAAACCTTCATGAACCGCTCGGGCCAGTCGGTGGGCGAGGCGGTGCGCTTCTACAAACTCTCACCCGAGGATGTGACCGTGTTCCATGACGAGCTGGACCTCGCGCCGGGCAAGTGCCGGGTCAAGCAGGGCGGCGGCCATGCCGGGCATAACGGGCTGCGCTCGATCCACGGCCATATCGGCGAAGGTTACGGCCGCGTGCGGCTGGGCATCGGCCATCCCGGCCACAAGGACCGCGTCTCGGCCTATGTGCTGAGCGATTTTGCCAAGGCGGACCGGGATTGGCTTGACGACCTGCTGCGCGGCATCTCGGACGGGGCGGAGTCGCTGGCGGCGGGCGACACGGCGCGGTTCATGAACGCGGTATCGCTGAGGACGGCGCCCGCCCGCTCGTCGAAATCCGCAGCAGCCGCACCCGGCCCGCAACCGGCTTCGGAGCCGGAGGCCGGGCCCGAAGCACCCGATGCGCGCAGCCCGCTGCAAAAACTCGTGGACAGGTTCAGATGATACGACCCGCCCCCTCCCTCAACGTGCTGGGCGGCACGCTCGCCCCCTGCTCTGCCGATCCGGTAACCGGCTTTTTCCGGGACGGTCATTGCAACACCTGCGCCGAGGATCGCGGCAGTCATACCGTCTGCGCGGTGATGACGGCGGAATTCCTGGCCTTCTCGGCCTATGTCGGCAACGACCTGTCCACGCCGCGGCCCGAATTCGGGTTTCCCGGCCTCAATCCCGGCGACCGGTGGTGCCTGTGCGCCGCCCGCTTCCTTCAGGCGCATGACGAGGGCTGCGCGCCGAAGCTGCGCCTCGCCGCCACCCACGCCCGCGCGTTGGAGATCGTGCCGCTCGAGGTGCTGGAAAGCCACGCGCTGGACGCCAAATAGCGCTCAGCCCGGTTTCTTCGGAACCGCACCCTCTTCCATCAGATCGTCGATGAACAGGCTCAGCAACTGGGGCCGACCGTTCACGCCGGCCTTGCGGTAGATCGCGGCGGTCTGCGCCTTCACGGTGCCGTCCGAGGTGCTGCGAAGCGCCGCGATGTCCTGGATCGAGAAGCCCTTGATGGCGAAAAGCGCCACGTCCCGCTCCGCCGGGGTCAGCCCCCATTCCGCGAACCGCTCGTCGAGAAGATCCATGAAGGCCGAGGAAGCGGCGCGCAGTTGTTTGCGGTAGCGCGCGCTGCGCTGCATCACGCGGTACAGCGCCAGCGCGCCCAGCAACAATCCCAGGACCAGACCCACGGCTGCCCCGATCTCGAGCAATTCCTGTGTCTGCCAGGCGATCGGCGTGCTGCGAAAGCCCAGCACGCTCATCACGATGTCCGACACGAAGAACACCGCGCAGAGCGCCTGAACCAGCAGGATGCCGAAGACGAAAAGACCTTCCTTCAAGCTGACAAACGCTCCGCCTTGCGCGCGATGGGACGTGTCCGGGCACCCGCGCCCTCAGTCATCACCGCCATCATCACCACCGTCATCGCCACCGCCACTGCCATCGTCGCCGCCGTCGTCGCTGCTGTCGCTGCCGCCATCATCCGCACCATCGCTGCCGCCGCCGCTGTCGTCATCCCCGCCACCGGGTGCCGACGGGCCGGAATTGTCGTCCTCGTAGGGATCGAAAAGCTGGGGCGCTTCCGCCCCCGCCTGATCCGTGTCGCGCCAGAAGTCGCGCAGGATTTCGCCGGTGCGCGGGTTGACGATGATCTCGCGCTCTTTTCCCGGCCCCTTCGCCAGAAATCGTGTACGGCCCAGCAAGGTGCGCGAGATCCGGATTTCCCGGAATCCCTGCTCGCGGAGCTGTCGCACGATCTCGTCCTGCAGGGTGCCGGCCACGGCCGAGCCCGCCATCGCGATGGCGGCCAGGGAACTGGTCAGGAACTGTCTTCGTTTCATCGGATCACCCTGCCGGAACGCTGAACCGGCACCCCCGTTTCACCATCGGGAAACGGGAGCGCCGAGGCAAGTGGCTCAT
>JBAVQZ010000088.1:0-2014 GCA_049694515.1 Paracoccaceae bacterium
TCGCCGATCTCGTCCTCATCCGCGCCCATCGGCACGATGGTCAGGATGTCGCGCTTGTTGATCGTCTTGTCCCAGGACATCTCGAAATCGCTTCCGGCAAGCACCGAGTCCGGGCCGTTCACCTGCACGCTGCCCTCGGTGATCTCGATCTGCTTCGACGCCATCACCCGGCGCCCCTCGTCCAGCACGTAGCGCAGCTGGTACATCCCCGGCTGCGATGGCGCGCGCAGCGTCACCGGGCTGCCGTCCGAGGCGCGCTTGTGATCGCCGATCTCGTCCTCATCCGCGCCCATCGGCGCGATGGTCAGCAGGTCGCGCTTGTTGATCGTCTTGTCCCAGGACATCTCGAAATCGCTTCCGGCAAGCACCGAGTCGGGACCGTCGACCCGGACTTGCGGTTCGGTGACCTCCACCCGGGCCCGCCCGGCGATCCTGCGCCCGTCATCAAGAACGTAGCGCACCTCGTAAAGGCCGGGATCTGATGGCGCGCGCAAGGTTGCCGGATTGCCGCTTTCCGCCCGCTTGTACGCGCCTATCTCGTTCGGCTTGGCGCCCATCGGCACGATGGTCACCAGATCACGGGCGGCGATGGTCTTGTCCCATCCAGCCTGGAAATCGGCGCCTGTCTCGACTGTCGCGGGCACCGACAGCGCGACCTCGGGCGCCTTCGTCACCTGCACCGGCGCGCGGGCCAGAACCTGCCCCCCGTCAGCAAGAATGTAACGAAGCTGAAACATCCCCGCCGCGTCCGGGGCCTGCACCTGCGCCGGGCTGCCGCTGCCGGCCCGGACAGTCGGGCCGGTCCGGTCCGCAGGCGCGTCCGCGGGCACCATGGTGATCACGTCATCGGCGTTCACGGTCGGAGTCCACCCGACCTGAAAGCCGCTGCCTGCCTCGACCGTTTCGGGCGCGGTCAGGCGCACATCCGGCACGGGGGCCGGTTCGGGCGGCGCGGCCTTGGTCACCTGCGAGCCGACCTCGCGCAGGGCGCTGTTCAACTCGCCGGCATTGGCGGCGGTCAGGAACTTGCCGCCGGTTTTCTCGGCGATGCAGGCCAGCGAGCGCTGATCCCCGCCGCCCAACCCAAAGCCCACGACATGCGCGGTGAACCTAACGCCGGTCTTTTCCAGCGTGTCGGCCAGGGCGCATGGATCGCGATCGCAACTTTCGATTCCGTCTGAGATCAGAACCACCGTGGCCGGGTTGTCGCGATAGGACAGCACCTTCGCGGCCATCTCGACGGCCGAGGTCAGCGGCGTCCGGCCCCGGGGCGTGATGCCGTTCACCGTGCTCATGAACGCGGCGCGGTTCAGCGGTCCCGGCTGGATCAGCGTCTCGATGTCGGTGCAGTCACCCTCGCGCCGATGGCCATAGGCCATCAGACCGATATTGGTGTCTTTCGTCCAGTCGCCCAGCAGGCTGCTCATCGCCTTGCGCGCAATCTCGATCTTCGGCACGCCGCCGATCTGACCCCACATCGAGTTGGAGCCGTCGAAGACCACCATCACGTCGTCGGCCGCCCGCGCCCCGACCGCGCTGAGCAGGAACAGGCTGGTGGCAACTCCAAAGCGCAGGGCCCTCAACATCGCGACTCTCCCTCATCAATTCGTGAACATCCTAACGGATGACGCGCCCAAGTCCTAACGCGCGCGCCGGCCGGCTTCCCCGTTCAAACGGACGGGGCGCCTCGGCGCGGCTGCGTGTCGGGCGAGATCGCAAGCAGGCCCGACAGGATCAGCGCGATCAGGTCGGTCTGCCGGTGCGTGTACGTCTTCTGGAACAGGTTGCGCATATGGAAGGCCACGGTCGTGCGCGACACGTCGAAATCCTGGGCGATCTCGTCGCGCCGCCGACCCTCGGCCAGGGCGACTGCGATCCGCGCCTCGGTCGAGGTCAGGCCGAACAGGCTGGCCACCACGGTTTCCGGCAGGTCGAGCCGCCGGTCAGGGTCCGACACGAAAAGCGCGGTCGCCGCGCCTTCGGCCGCGTCCGCGCTCAGGGCGCTGGCCAGAAG
>JBAVQZ010000089.1:0-3273 GCA_049694515.1 Paracoccaceae bacterium
GGCTATACGGGGTTGTCGGCGGCGCTGCACCTGGCGCGCGACCATGACGCTGATGTGACGGTGTTGGAGGCCGAGGATCCCGGCTGGGGCGCGTCCGGCCGCAACGGCGGCTTCGCCTGCATCGGCGGTGCGATGGCCTCGGACACGGCGCTTGAACGGCGCCACGGCACGGCGGATACGGCGCAGTTCCACAAGGCGCAGGTTGCCGCGATCGACCTCGTGGCCGAAATTCTCGATCGCTACGGGCTGGACGTTGATCGCCATTCCCAGGGCGAAACCGTGATGGCCCACCGCCCCGAGGCAATGGCCAAACTGCACGAAGAGGCCGGGCTGGTCCGGGCGCGATATGGCGTGGACGCCGAGTTGATCGAACGCGGCGCGCTGGCCGAGCGCGGCATGAGCGGGCCGGAGTTCCACGGTGCGCTGAACGTTCCACTGGGGTTTGCCCTGAACCCGTGGAAATACGCCATCGGCCTGGCCCGCGCGGCGGTGCAGGAAGGCGCGCGGATTCATGGCCATTCGCCGGTGACAGCGATCCGACAGGTGGATGGCGGCGGCTATCTCTTGACCACGTCGGGCGGAACCCTGCGCGCGAGCAATCTGTTGCTGGCCACCAACGGCTACAGCAGCGAGGATCTGCCGGACTGGATGGCCGGGCGCTACCTGCCGATGCAGTCCAGCGTGATCGTGACGCGGGAATTGAGCGCCGACGAGCTACAGGCGCAGGGGTGGACCACCGGCCAGATGGCCTATGACACGCGGCGGTTGCTTCACTATTTCCGGCTGATGCCCAATGGCCGCTTCCTGTTCGGGATGCGCGGCGGCACGCGCACGACGCCCGCGGCGATCACCCGGATGCAGCGGGACATCCGGCGCGACTTCGAGCGGATGTTCCCGGCTTGGGCGCATGTCGAAACGCCGCATTTCTGGGCTGGGCTTCTCTGCCTTGCGCGCGATCTGACGCCCTATGTCGGTCCGCTGGGTGATTGGCCCGACGCCCATGCCGCGCTGGCCTATCACGGCAACGGCGTGGCGATGGCCAGCTATTGCGGCGCGCGGCTGGCCGAAATGGCGGTGGGCCAGGCCCCCTCCACCCCCCTGCCCGCTCTGATGCGCGGGCCGCTGCGGCGGTTCCCTTTGCCGGCATGGCGGCGCGCCTTTCTGCCGGTGTCGCTGGCATGGTATGCGCTGCGCGATCGCGGTTAGCCGCGGACAACGCCTCAGCGCGCCAGTACCAGTTCCGCCTTCAGTCCGCCAAGCGCCTCGCTCTTTCCCAGTCGCAGCACCCCGCCATGACTGCGCGCGATATCCGAGGCGATGGCAAGCCCCAGCCCGACCCCCGTGCCGCGGCTCTGGGTGCGCGCCGCGTCAAGCCGCATGAAAGCCTGCATCGCGGCCTCGCGCTTGTCGGGCGGGATGCCGGGGCCGTCATCCTCCACGGTGATCCGGACCACCCGGTCTGTCACGTCCAACCCGACCGCGCATCGCTTCCCGTAGGCCAGCGCGTTGTTGATAAGGTTCTCCAGCGCGCGTTTCACGGCCACGGGCCGCAACGAGACCTCCATACCCTCGGGAAGCTCGTCGAGGCTGACCATGCGCCCGCCGCGCGCCGCATCCTCGGCCACACGGCGCACCAGGCTGGCGGGGTCGATTACCTCGGGGTCGTCCAGCGCATCGGAACGGGCAAAATCCAGGAAGGCGTCCAGCATGCGTTCCATGTCCGCCACATCCCGGCGCATCTCTTGGGTCTCCGGCCCTTCATCAGCCAGCGACAAGCTCAGTTTCAGCCTGGTCAGCGGCGTGCGCAGATCGTGGCTGACGCCGGAAAGCATCAGGGTCCGCTGCTCGATCTGTCGCTCGATTCGGGCGCGCATCTCGAGGAAGGCATTTCCGGCCGAGCGCACCTCTGTCGCGC
Source organism: Paracoccaceae bacterium (assembly GCA_049694515.1). Lineage (GTDB taxonomy): Bacteria > Pseudomonadota > Alphaproteobacteria > Rhodobacterales > Rhodobacteraceae > JADQCB01. The sequence continues at coordinate 1,916 of JBAVQZ010000089.1, forward strand.
CCGAGGGGCGGTAATTCATCGGTCGCCCCTTGCCGAACGCCTCGGCCGCGACAGCCAGCCGCTTGATCGGCCGCAACTGGTTGCGCAGAAAGATATACGCGATCGAGGTCATCAGCAGGCCAGTGAAGATCATCAGCACCAGAAGCTGATGCGGGTTGGAGGCCGAAACGCGTTTGCGGTCCATGACCACCAGCATCTCGCCGTGGCGGGTGCCGATCAGAATCCGCAACTCGCGCCGCTGTCGCAGGTCGATGCTGCGGATCGTCGGAATGCCGGACCGAAGGGTCGAGATGACGATACGCCCGGACAGATCATAGAAAAACCGGTGATCCTCGGCCGGGCCGTCCGCTGGCAATGTCACCTGCAGATCGAGCGCCTTGACCAGCGCCGCGATCCGCGCCTGCGCCACGGCGAGGTTCGGCGCCGCATCCACCCGATTCAGAAGATAGTTCACCTCCAGTTCGACATTGCGCGTCATCTGCTCGGTTACACCCTCGAAATGACGCTGGATGAACACCACCGAGACGACGAGTTGCAGGGTGACGATGGGCAGGATCAGAATCAGCGCGGCGCGCCCGTAGAGGCTGCGCGGAAGCAGGCGTTTGATCCATCCGTTGCTCATCGCTAAAAGCGTATCGGTCGGGCGGCGCGGAAGGAAGCGGAAGATGAACGGCACGGTTACCGAGACCCCGAGGGCCGGTGTGGTTCAAAGGCCCGAACCAGGCCTGCGCCTGGTACTGGCTCCCAACCCGTCGCCGATGACCTATTGGGGCACGAACACTTATCTGCTGGGGACGGGGTACGTGGCGGTAATCGACCCCGGGCCGGCCTCGGATGCGCATCTTGAGGCCATTCTCGGCGCACTCGCCCCGGGTGAACGCATCAGCCACATCCTCGTGACCCATTCCCATGTCGATCACTCGACGCTGGCCCCGGCGTTGTCCTGCGCCACCGGGGCGCCGGTACTGGCCTTCGGCGACAGCGCGGCCGGACGGCGCGCAGACCTCGCGGCACTCACCGGTCTCGGCGGCGGTGAAGGTGTCGATCGCGCATTCAGCCCCGACGAACGACTTGCCGACGGCGATATCGTGCGGGGACAGGGCTGGTCCGTGACGGCCTTGTGGACACCGGGACATATGGGCAACCACATGTGTTTCGCCTGGGGCGAGGCGTTGTTCACGGGCGACCATGTAATGGGCTGGGCCAGTTCAATGGTGTCGCCCCCCGACGGCGACCTGACGGCTTTCATGACTTCCCTGGAACGACTTGCGACACGCCGCGACCGCATCTTCTATCCCGCGCACGGCGCGCCCGTGCGGGACCCGGCCGCGCGGCTGGCCGAGCTCATTGCCCACCGC
>JBAVQZ010000090.1:0-2938 GCA_049694515.1 Paracoccaceae bacterium
GGGCAGGGCGACCAGATGCCAGCCGCGCAACGGCTCCGCCTTGGGCCGGCGGTAGATCAGGCGCGCGGCGCGGGAAAACTCCTCGCTTGCCGCGGCGGTCAGGCGGTAATAGCTCTTGCGGCCATCCTTTTCGCCCTCGATCCGGTCGGCCGCGACAAGCCGTGACACCGCCGTGCGGACGCGGCTTTCGCTGATCCCGACGGCGCGGCAGGCTTCGATGATATTGCCCATCCAGACCTCGCCGCCGCGCGGGGCCACGATGTCGCCGTAGAGCGTCACGATAAAGGCCCCCGCGCGAACGGGAAAGGTTTCGAGAATACGGGCGGTTATGGCGGCGGTCATCTCGCACTCCGGTAGTCGGAGTCCGTCTTACCCGCCTTTTCCGGCCGCCTCAATCGGGCACTCAGCGTTCGGGCCGCTCGTCGCGGACGCGCTTGGCCTTGCCTTGCGACCGCGCGATGTCGCCGCACTCGACGATCTCGATGGCGCTCGACACGCCGATAACGCTCTTGATGTGGTGCGACAGCTCCTTCGCGGCGTCAGCGCCCACGCTTTCGGCAGTGCCGGCCAGCTTGCACTCGCAGCGCACCGTCATCACGTCCATCCGGCCCTTGCGGGTCAGAACGATCTCGTAATGCGGCGCGAGGGCCGCGCATTTCAGGATCTGCTCTTCGATCTGGGTGGGGAAGATGTTGACGCCGCGCAGGATGATCATGTCATCCGACCGGCCGGTGACCTTTTCCATCCGCCGCATGGAACGCGCGGTGCCCGGCAGAAGGCGCGTCAGGTCCCGCGTGCGGTACCGGATGATCGGGAAGGCCTCCTTGGTGAGCGAGGTGAAGACAAGCTCGCCCTCTTCGCCGTCCGCCACCGGCGCGCCGGTATCGGGGTCGATGATCTCGGGGAAGAAGTGATCCTCCCAGATGTGCAGGCCGTCCTTCGTCTCGACGCATTCCTGCGCCACGCCGGGGCCCATCACCTCGGACAGGCCGAAGATGTCCACCGCGTCCATGTCGAAGGATTCCTCGATCTCGCGGCGCATGGCGTTGGTCCAGGGCTCGGCGCCGAAGATCCCGGTCTTCAGCGACGAGGCGCGCGGGTCAAGCCCCGCGGCGCGGTAGGCATCCAGGATCGACAGCATGTAGGACGGCGTCACCATGATGATCGACGGCTTGAAATCCTCGATCAGGGTGACCTGCCGCTCGGTCATCCCGCCCGAGACGGGCACCACCGTGCAGCCCAGTTTTTCGGCCCCGTAATGCGCGCCGAGGCCGCCGGTGAACAGGCCATAGCCATAGGCGACGTGGCAGATGTCGCCCGGCGCGCCGCCCGCGGCCCGGATCGAACGCGCGACCAGGTCGGCCCAGGTGTCGATGTCGTTTCTGGTATAGGCCACCACGGTCGGCTTGCCCGTCGTGCCCGAGGAAGCGTGAAGCCGCGCTATCCGGTCTTGCGGCACGGCGAACATGCCGAAGGGGTAGTTGTCGCGCAGGTCCTGCTTGACGGTGAAGGGGAACCTGCGGATGTCCGACAGCTCTTTCAGGTCGTCGGGATGCACGCCGGCGGCGTCGAACTGCGCCTTGTAGAAGGGCGAACCGTCATAGGCGCGGGTCAGCGTTTCCTTCATCCGGCGCAGTTGGAGCGCTGTGATTTCGTCGCGCGAGGCGGTTTCGATCGGGTCGAGCGGCGCCCGACGGTCGGAGCGGTTAAGCATGGTGTCCTCCCTTGGGTGGCGCCGTGCGGCACCGGGTTCAGATGCGGACGGGGCTCTCAGGCCTCGTCGAAATGGGTGCCTGCAATAGTCCGGGAATGTCCGCGGAAGCTGGCGATGAGCGCGCCGTCCTGATTGGTGACGGCGATGTCATAGAGGCCGGAGCGGCCCGCACGCGACACCTCGCTCCCGTTGGCTGTCAGCAGGTCGCCCTCGAACGCGGGGGCGTGATAGGTGATCGAGCAGTGCTGCGCGACGGTCTTCTTGTTGTAGCTGTTGCAGGCGAAGGCGAAGGTGCTGTCGGCCAGCGTGAACATGAACCCGCCGTGACAGGTGCCGTGGCCGTTCAGCATGTCGGCCCGCACTTTCATGGTCATCGTCGCGGTGCCGGGCCCCACGTCGGCCAGATGCATGCCCAGGGCCTGGCTTGCGCCGTCCTCCGCCCACATGGCGGCGGCGGCGCGCGCGGCGATGTCATGCGGGCTCATGAAGGGTCTCCGGTGAAGATGGGCTTGCGCTTGTCGGTGAAGGCGCGCACGCCCTCGGCATAGTCCCGGCTGGCACCCGCGCGGCGCTGCAGGTCGCGCTCCAGGTCGAGGCTTTCGTCAAGGCTTTGCGCGCTGGCGGCCTGCACCGCCTGCTTGGTCAGGCCGAAGCCGAAGGTCGGCCCGGTGGCCATTTGCGCGGCAAGTTTCTGCGCCTCCGCCATCAGGTCCTCGTCGGGAACGCTGCGCCAGATAAGCCCCCATTCTTCGGCTTGCGGCGCGGCCAGCGGCGTGCCGGTCAGCATCAGCGCCTTCGCGCGTGCTTCGCCGATCAGGTGGGGCAGGGTCCAGGTGCCGCCCGAATCCGGCACCAGCCCCAGATTTGCGAAAGACTGGATGAAGCGCGCGCCCGTTGCCGCCAGAACGATGTCGCAGGCCAGCGCCAGATTGGCGCCGGCGCCCGCCGCGACCCCGTTCACCGCACATATTACTGGTTTGGGGAGGGCGCGGATCGCGCGGACCAGCGGGTTCCACAGCGTCTCGATCGTTTCGCCCAGATCCGGCGGGCCGCCCGGGCCGTCGGGATGCCGCGCCCCGAGGTCCTGCCCGGCGCAGAAACCGCGTCCCGCGCCGGTCAGAAGCACGGCGCGAACGGTTTTTTCCACCTCGGCGCGCTCAAGCGCCGAACGCAGGGCTGCATGAAGTTCGGGCGTGAAGGCGTTGAGCCTGTCGGGACGGTTCA
>JBAVQZ010000091.1:0-4064 GCA_049694515.1 Paracoccaceae bacterium
TCACCGTGGCCGCCGCCTCTCCGCAGAGCGGGACCGCCCCGGCCATCAAGACCGTCAATCCATCGCTCCCGCCTGTGCCGACGGTCGGGCGCGCGGCGCCCATCGGAGACCTGCCCGCCGAGAGCGCCAGGCTCGCTACACCCTCCGGCGCGGCCGCACCCCAAGCCACATTGCCGCAGCAGCGCGGCTCGGCCTCTCTCGCCTGGAGCGGCGACGGCGATGACGTGGACCCGGTATCGCTCGCCGCGATCCAGTCCTTCATGCAACCCGGCGATCTGAAGAACGCGGCGGACAATGCCGGGGCGGTGCGCGACGGCGTCGGCGACCTGCTGGCCAGCGTGCCCTGTTCGCGCATCCAGGCCGCGTTCATCCCCGAAACCGGCAAGCTGGAACTGCGCGGCCATGTGCCCGAGGACGGGCTTCGCGGTCCGATCCTCGCCGCCCTGAAAAAACAGATGGGCCCTGACATCCCGGTAACCGACAACCTTCTGATCCTGCCGCGCCCGCAATGCGGCGCGCTGAGCGGCATCGCCGCGGTCGGCCTGCCGCAATCGACCGACCAGCTGACCGACGCACGGGTTGTAGGCGAAGACGCCCAGGTTCGCGAGTATCGCTACTCCGAGGGCCAGCGCTTGTCCTTCAAACTGAACGCGGCCGATTATGACGCCTTTATTTACGTCGATTATTTCGACGCGCAGGCGCAGGTGATCCACCTGGTCCCGAACGGAACCGTGCCGTTGGAGAAAGTCGCCGCCAAGACCGCCTACTCGGTCGGCGAGGACCGCGACGGCAAGCCTTCGCTGGACATCACCATCGGCCCGCCCTTCGGGCAGGAGATTGCCGTGGCCTTCGCCAGTTCGGTGCCGCTTTATGACGGGCTGCGCCCGATGGTGGAACCGGCAGACGCCTATCTGGCATGGCTCAAGGAACGCGTGGCCGAAGCACGCGCCGAGAACCCGGACTTCAAGGGGGAATGGGTATATTTCTTCATCACCACGCGGCCGGCCGTCACCCAGTGAGCGCCGCTATTGGCAGCCGTCCGCCGCCCAGGTCTTCAGGTTTTTCTTGAAACTGCCGCCGAAGGGGTGCTGCTTGTCCAGTGACCGCTCACCGTTGGCCGTCACATAGACATTGGCCTGGGTACACAGCGCCTCCCGCGTCCATTGATGGCAGTCGCTGCAATGCTTGCCCTTCCAGACCTCGTCGGGCAGCCCCTCGATCGGCGGGAACAGCGGCGAGCCCTCGGTGACCTCGGCGATGGTCTTGCCGGTGATCTCGGCCACGCCCGAAGTGAGCGGCAGGTCATAACGCACCACGCCCGGCGCCGTCGCCGGTTCCGCGGGCGCCGCGTCGGGCGTTTCCGTCGCCGCGGCCTGATTTTCACGGAGGCTTGCAATCTCGTTCACCGCGAATTCCGCGAAGACGCCATCGGGAAATTCGGCCAGATAGGCCTCATAGTCGGCCAGCGCGCCGCTGGCCTGCGCGGCATTTATCAGCTCCTGCTCGCGCGCGCCGGGCGATTTGGCCCTTGGCGTGGGCGCGGCGGTATCCGCCGCCGGGGGCGTGGTCACTTCCTTTTCCATCAGGGTGCCCAGCAACGCCCGCGCCGCGCCGTCGTAACGGCTGTCGGGATAGGCCCGCAGGAACAGCATGATCTGCACCGGATCGCCTGTTCCCTTCACCGAATCCCATAGCTGTTTCTGGGCCAGTTCGGCCTCGGTCATGGTTTCGGCCGGCTGAAAGACGAAGTCATTGGTCAGCGAAGACGTGTCCCACGGCGTCTGTGCGCCGCGCGTCGCGTCGAGCACCTTGACGCGGACCTGCTTGAACACCTGCTCCAGCGGAAGTCCCGGTGTCGGAATCTCGGCGGCCAGCGCGGCGCTGAAAGGACTGTTGCCAGCGCTTCCGTCCAGCGCCACGGCCCCCGGTTCGGTCGCATAGGCCAGGAATGTGCCGGTGGGCGCTTTCATCTCGGCCAGGCCGGTGCTGCCGAAGTCGGGAAGGTTCTGGAACGGGTTGTTGCGGCAGGCGTCGAGGATGAAGATGTTGGTGCGGTTGCGCGCGGAGTACATCTGACGCAGTACCGACTGCGCCTCGACCGCGACCAGATCGAGGTCCGCGGCGTTGGTCAGGCTGGTGTCCACCGGCAACAAGTAATTGGTGCCGAAGGACTGCACGCCGTGCCCGGCGTAATAGAACAGCCCCGTCGCATCCGTGCCGGCCTCGCGCAGCGCGCGGCCGAACTGGGAAATGCCGCGGCGCATCTGCGTCAGGTCCGAGTCGATCAGCCGCGTCACCTGGAAGCCCACGCTTTCCAGCGTGTCCGCGATCAGCGCCGCATCCTGCGCCGGGTTGTCCAGCGGCGACACCGCCTCGTAGGCGCCATTGCCGATCACCAGTGCGACGCGCTGTTCCGCCGGCGCGGAAATGGCGCTGCCGGCGATCGTCAGCCACGCGGCGATCAGGATGCGAAACAAGCAACGTCCTCCAGGCTCTTTCCAAGGTGATCGTATGTCTTGACGGGCAGAAAGCAATCCCGATGATTGAATCCGGGGCGCAGGCCATGGTTGATTTTCGGGGACGCTGTTGCAATCATCCCCGTGCGGCACGGACCCGGGCAGTCACCGTCCGGGCGCCGCGTTGATTGGAGAAAGCCATTGTTCGCCCATCCCTTCCGCCCGCTCCGCCTGGCCGTGCTGTCCGGCCTGATGCTCTTCGCCGCCATTTCGGGCGCCGCCGCGCAGAACAATCCCTTCGCGCCCGGTTGGGAATTGCGACCCGAGGCGTCCTCGCTGCGTTTCCAGTCGCTCAAGAACACCACCAAGGTCGAGATGAGTTCCTTCGCCACCTTCAGCGGCGCCATCGACGACAGCGGCCAGGCCACAGTTAAGGTGCTGCTCGATTCCATCGACACCAGGATCGACCTTCGCAACGTGCGGATGCGCTTCCTGCTGTTCGAAACCTTCCAATACCCCGAGGCGGTTGTCCGTCTGCAACTGACGCCGGACATGATCGACGGGCTGCAGGCCCAGCGCCGCAAGACGCTGGACGTGCCCTTTTCGCTGACCCTGCACGGCGTGACGCGCGACCTGACCGCACCGATTTCGCTGACGCTGCTCAGCGACGATCTGGTGGCGGTTTCGGCCAGCACATTGATCCCGATCCAGGCCAGCGATTTCAACCTGATGACCGGGGTCGGCAAGCTGGAGGAGGCCGCCGGGGTGGACATCATGCCGACCGGTATGGTGACCTTCGACTTCCTGTTCGCGCGCACGGCCGCCGACGGTTCCAAGAAATCCGCCGATGCCGCGGCGACGCCCGAGATTCCGCCCGCGGCCGCGGCGCTGGAGACGAAGGGGAATTTCGATCTTGCCGCCTGCAAGGGGCGGTTCGAGATCCTGTCGCGCACGGGCAATATCTATTTCGACGTCGCCAGCGCCCGGCTCGACGAAAAAAGCCGTCCACTGCTGAACAACGTGGTGGATATCGTCAAACGCTGCCCCGGGCTGGTCATCGAGGTGTCCGGCCACACCGATGCGGATGGAAGTGACGCCGCGAACCAGCGCCTTTCGGAACGCCGGGCGGCTTCTGTCGCGGCGTATCTGGCGCAGAACGGTGTCGAACAGGATCGGATCGTTGCGGTGGGCCGCGGCGAAAGCCAGCCGCTTTTCCCCAACGACACGCCCGAGCACAAAAGCCGCAACCGCCGCATCGAATTCGCGGTTCTCAGCCAATAGGCCATTCCGCCGGTCACGGAGCAGTGCCTGCCAAAGGTGACACGGGAAGCGCTGCTTGCATGACGGTCGCAAAGACCAGACGACTCAGTAGATAGCGGTCTCCGGGCTTTCGCCTTCGATGAGCCTGCCGCGATACATGCCATCGCAGTTGAACGGCATCGCGATGGCACCTTCACGGTCAACTGCGATAAGCCCGCCGGAGCCGCCCCAGGCCGTCAGGTCGGACATCACCACCTCCTCGGCGGCGCGATCCATCGGCATGCCGGCCAGGCGCATGCGGGCGTCGATCTCGTGCGCCACCGACAGGCGCAGGAAGACCTCGCCGTC
>JBAVQZ010000092.1:0-5759 GCA_049694515.1 Paracoccaceae bacterium
CCGACATCGCCGCGGCCAACCATCTTTGCGCCAACTGGCCCGAGATGCCCTTCCCGTCTCACCTGATGATGAACGGTTATAGCGGCACGATGCGGATCGGCGTTTTCGACCGCACGGTGACCGAGCAGGTCCCGGAGGGCAGCACCCGGCGCGAATTGTCCGACCCGACGGAATTCGCGGCGCTTCTGCGCGACGTTTTTGCCCTGCGGCTGGACCCCGGCACGGTGCAGCGCGTCTGGGACCGGCTTGCCCCCTCCGCGGAGGTCGCGGCCCAGTAGGCCCGGGCCGGCGCGCCTCAGTCGTCGTCGGTTTCGACGATCAGCAACTCGCGCTCGGCGGCGCCTCGCGCGTGGCTCAGCGCTTCCTGGTAATCAGGCGAATGATAGCATTGCTCGGCAGCCTCGACCGACGGGAATTTCGCCACCACGTTGCGCGGCCGGTCCTTCCCCTCCAACTGGACATAGCGTCCGCCGCGGGCGATGAACCGCCCGCCATGTTTGGCGATCGCGGGTCCGGCCAGCGCGGCATACTTGCCGTATGCCTCTTCGTCGTTCACGGTGACATGCGCTATCCAGAGTGCGCCCATCTTACCCCCCTATCACCGCTTCCGCGGCCTTGATTGCAAATTCCGCATTCGCGGCGTCCTTGCCGCCGCCCTGCGCCATGTCCGGACGGCCGCCACCGCCCTTGCCGCCAAGTTCGGCCACGGCGGCCTTGACCAGATCGACGGCAGAAAACCGGTCGGTCAGGTCTTCGGTCACGCCTGCGGCCACCGCCGCCTTGCCCCCGGAATCGGCAATCAGCAGCACCGCACCCGAACCGATGCGCGCCTTCTGCGCGTCGATCAGCGGCGGCAGATCCTTGCCCGACACGCCCGACAGCACCTGAGCAACGAAGCGCACACCGTTGATTTCCCGTGACTCCGGCGCGGTAGCTGCACCGCCGGACATCGCCAGTTCGCGACGCAACTGCGCCACCTCGGCGTTCAGCGCGCGCCGTTCCTCGACCAGCGATTTCACTCGGTCCACGATCTCGGAAGGTTGCGTCTTGAGCGCCTCGGCCACCTCGCCCAACTTGTGCTGCTGCGCGATCAGATGTTTCAGCGCCGCCTCGCCTGTCAGCGCCTCGACCCGGCGCACGCCTGACGACGACGCACTGTCGCCCAGCACGACGCACAACCCTATATCGCCGGTCCGCCGCACATGGGTGCCCCCGCACAACTCGATCGACCAGGTGCGCCCGTCGGTTCCCTTGCCGGTGTCGGCCTTGCCCATCGACACCACGCGCACCTCGTCACCGTATTTTTCGCCGAACAGCGCCTGCGCGCCTATGGCGCGGGCCTCGTCCGGCGTCATGATCCGCGTCTCCACGGCGGTGTTCTGCCGGATGTAGGCGTTGACCGTATCCTCGACCTGCGCCAGCTCCGTCTCGCTCATCGCCTTGGCGTGGGAGAAATCGAAGCGCAGGCGGTCAGCGGCGTTGAGCGAGCCTCGCTGCGCAACATGCTCGCCCAGCGTCCCGCGCAGCGCCTCGTGCAGGAGATGCGTGGCCGAGTGGTTGGCCCGGATCGCCGCGCGGCGCGCGTGATCCACCTCAAGCTCGGCCCCCTCGCCGGTGGCGATGCGGCCCTCGGTCACCTCGGCGAAATGGATGGAGACGCCCGCCGTCTTTTTGGTGTCGGTGATCCGCGCCTTGCCGTCATCGGTTTTCAACGTGCCGGTATCGCCGACCTGGCCACCCGCCTCGGCATAGAACGGTGTCTGGTTGACCACGATCTGAACCTTCGCGCCCTTCTCGGCGACGTTTAGCAGCGCGCCGTCCTGGACCAGCGCCAGAACCTGCCCCTCGGCCTTCTCGGTGTCGTAGCCCAGGAACTCCGTCGGTCCGTGCTTTTCGGCCAGATCGTACCAGATCGCGGCGTCCGTGGTCTCGCCCGAGCCGGCCCAGCTGGCGCGCGCCTTGGCCTTCTGCGCCGCCATGGCTTCGTCGAAGCCCGCGATATCGACGGTGCGGCCCTTTTCGCGCAGCGCGTCCTGCGTCAGGTCAAGCGGGAAGCCGTAGGTGTCGTAAAGCTTGAACGCGGCCTCACCCGGAAGGGTCGCGCCCTCGGGCAGCTTGCCCAGCTCGTCGTCCAGCAGGCGCAGCCCGCGGTCGAGCGTCTGGATGAAGCGCGTCTCCTCCAGTTTCAGCGTCTCCTCGATCAGGCTTTGGGCCCGGCCAAGCTCGGGATAAGCGGCGCCCATCTGCGTGACCAGCGCGGGCACCAGGCGATACATCAGCGGATCCTGCGCGCCCAGCAGATGCGCGTGTCGCATCGCGCGGCGCATGATCCGGCGCAGCACATAGCCGCGCCCCTCGTTCGACGGCATGACCCCGTCGGCGATCAGGAACGAGGTCGAGCGCAGGTGATCCGCGATGACCCGGTGATGCACATTGCCCGGCCCATCAGGGTCGGACGAGGTGGCGTTGGCCGATGCCTCGATCAGGAAGCGCATGAGGTCGGTGTCGTAATTGTCGTGCTTGCCCTGCAGCAGCGCACCGATCCGCTCCAGCCCCATGCCGGTGTCGATAGACTGGTTCGGCAGTGTCTCGCGGTGGCCGTCCTCGAACTGCTCGAACTGCATGAAGACGAGGTTCCAGATCTCGATGAAACGGTCGCCGTCCTCATCGGCCGAGCCCGGCGGGCCGCCCCAGATCTCCGGCCCGTGGTCATAGAAGATTTCCGAGGACGGGCCGCAGGGACCGGTCGGGCCCATCGACCAGAAATTGTCGTCGGTCGGGATGCGGATGATGCGCTCGTCGGGCAGCCCGGCCACCTTCTTCCAGATCTCCGCCGCCTCGTCATCTGTGTGATAGACGGTGACCAGCAGCCGATCCTTCGGCAGGCCGAATTCCTTGGTCAGAAGCTCCCAGGCGAACGGAATCGCCTCTTCCTTGAAATAATCGCCAAAGCTGAAATTCCCCAACATTTCAAAGAAGGTATGATGACGGGCCGTGTATCCGACATTGTCGAGGTCGTTATGCTTGCCGCCCGCGCGTACGCATTTCTGCGCCGTCGTCGCGCGGGAATAGTCGCGATGCTCGACCCCGGTGAACAGGTTCTTGAACTGCACCATGCCCGAGTTGACGAACATCAGCGTCGGGTCGTTGCGCGGCACCAGCGGAGAGCTTTCAACCACACGATGGCCGTTCTTCTCGAAGAAGTTCAGATAGGTCGAACGGATTTCGTTCAGGCTCGGCATTTTCTTCAGGCCTTTCCGGCATGGAAACTCGGGTCAGCCCCGTTTAGCCCCGCGGGCAAAGCCTGTCCACCGCAAGAAAAAGGCCGGAGGCAACTGCCCCCGGCCGTGTCGCGTAACCTGCCGGTCGCTCGGTTCAGGCTTCGAGGATATCCTCGCCCGATCCGTCCGCGTCGGTGTCCTCGCTCATGTGAAAGTCCAGACCGTGCGCGGCGCGGATCTTGTCCTCGATCTGCAGCGCGATCTCGGGATGTTCCTTCAGGAAGGTCTTCGAGTTCTCGCGCCCCTGGCCTATCCGCTCGTCGCCGTAGGAGAACCAGGCGCCGGACTTCTCGACAACGCCGGCCTTCACCCCCAGATCGAGCAATTCGCCGGTCTTGGAAATGCCTTCGCCATACATGATGTCGAACTCTACCTGCTTGAAGGGCGGCGCCACCTTGTTCTTGACGACCTTGACGCGAGTGGCGTTCCCCACGACCTCGTCGCGATCCTTGATCGAGCCGATGCGGCGGATGTCCAGCCGGACGGAGGAGTAGAATTTCAGCGCGTTTCCGCCGGTCGTGGTTTCGGGGCTCCCGAACATCACGCCGATCTTCATGCGGATCTGGTTGATGAAGACCACCGTGCATTTGGAGCGAGAGATTGAGCCGGTCAGCTTGCGCATCGCCTGGCTCATCAACCGCGCGTGCACGCCGACCGAGCTGTCTCCCATGTCTCCCTCGAGTTCTGACTTCGGGGTCAGCGCGGCGACCGAATCGACCACCACCATGCTTACAGCGCCCGAGCGCACCAGCGTGTCGGTAATCTCCAGAGCCTGCTCGCCCGTGTCCGGCTGCGAAATCAGCAATTCGTCAAGGTTCACACCCAGCTTGCGGGCATAAAGCGGGTCGAGCGCATGTTCGGCATCAACGAAGGCGCAAACGCCGCCCTTCTTCTGTTCTTCGGCCACGCAATGCAGGGTAAGCGTCGTCTTGCCCGAGCTTTCCGGCCCGTAGATCTCGACGATCCGGCCTTTCGGCAGCCCGCCAATGCCCAGTGCGATATCGAGGCCCAGAGAGCCAGTCGAGGTCGACTCGATCTCGGCAACCGGGTTGTCGGCACCGAGCTTCATGATCGAGCCCTTGCCAAACTGCCGCTCGATCTGTGCGAGCGCGCTGTCCAGGGCTTTCTGCTTGTCGGAATTGCGCTTGTCGCTCATGTCCAGAAGGTCCGCCGTCGCCATTGTTAGAGATCCTTATTTCATACCCGCCCGCAGGCAGCAATGATTGCTCGTGTTCGCCTCTTGTTCTGTTCTCGATACGAATAAAACGGGAACATTTCAACAATTTTCTTCCAACCCATGTTCTGTCGCGCCTGGTTAAGGAATAGTTTACGTATCATGAAGCATTTGAAGAAATTCGGGACGAGCGGGCGATGATGGTGTTCTGGAAGGCCGGCCTGGCATTTCTGGCGGTGCCGAAGACCGGCACGCAGGCCTATGCGGCAACGCTGGGCGCGGAAGCGGATATCCTGATACGTAATCCGCCCGATCTCAAGCACATGACAGCCCAGAGGTTCCGGCGGAAATTTCTGCCCATGCTGGATCGCAACGGCGACGACAGCCTGGAAACGCTCGCCGTGATTCGCGAGCCTCTGGACTGGCTGGGAAGCTGGTATCGCTACCGAGGACGCGAGGGGCTTAAAGGACATCCGAACTCCACCGCCGGGTTGAGTTTCGACCAGTTCGTGGAGGGGTATCTTGCTGAAAAGCAACCCGCCTGGGCAACGGTGGGCTCGCAACATCGCTTTGTGACCGGGGGTAAGGGCAAGCTGCTGGTCGATCATCTTTTCGCATACGAGGACCAGGCCGCTCTACGCGATTTCCTGGGCGACCGAATCGGACACATTGTGGAGCCGCCACCCCGCCGGAACGGGTCGCCGCCGCGCCCGCAGGAGTTGTCGCCCAACACTGAGGCGCGCCTGCGCGAACGGTGTGCCGCGGATTTCGCGCTGCATGAGACGCTGCGCGCCGTTGGTTCCGCGGCGGCGGTTAGTGAAGCTGCTCGCGCACCGTCGCGGTGAGTTCGTTCAACGAGAACGGTTTCGGCAGGAATACCGAATTCGGAATTCGCGACTGCGTTTCGGTGAAGGATTCTTCCGGATAGCCCGAAACGAATACCACGCGCGTCTCCGGTCGGTCCTCGAGCGCCCGGGTCACCCAACTCGGCCCGTCCATGCCGGGCATCACCACGTCGGTCACGAAGACGTCGATGGTGATGGCCCGATCTCGCAGCGCCTCGAGCGCCTCTTCGGCGTTCTCCGCCTCCAGCACCGTGAAACCGCGCATTTTCAGGGCACGGGCCGCAAAGGCCCTGACCGGCGCCTCGTCCTCGACCAGAAGGACGACGCCCTCCCCCGTGCGTGTCTCGCCCGGAAGGCCGGCTGTCGGAATGGTTTCCCCGGCCCCGGCTTGTCCTGCCGCGGCGCGAGGGCCGGCCGCGGCGCTCCCGGGCGGCGTTTCCCCCGCGTGCGGGATGCAGC
>JBAVQZ010000093.1:0-3851 GCA_049694515.1 Paracoccaceae bacterium
CTGCTGATCCGCGGCAAGGGCGGCAAGGAACGGATGGTGCCGCTTTCGCCGCCCGCGCGCGCCGCGCTGGCCGACTGGCTGGCGCATCGCGACGCGGCCGAAGAGGCGACCAAGGCCGAGGGCGGCGCGGCCAGCCGGTTTCTCTTCCCCTCGCGCGCCAAGGCCGGGCATCTGACGCGCCACCGTTTCTACGCGCTGATCAAGGAGCTGGCGGTCGCGGGGGGCGTGTCGCCGGAAAAGGTCACGCCGCACACGCTGCGCCATGCCTTCGCCACGCATCTTCTGGCCGGCGGGGCCGATCTCAGGGCGATCCAGACGCTGCTGGGCCATGCCGATGTCTCCACCACCGAGATCTACACCCATGTCCTGGACGAACGGCTCAAGGCGCTGGTGCTGGAGCATCACCCGATGGCGCGTGACTGACCATCCCTTGATCGTGCCGGGCCGTGCGGCCATAAGACAGGGATGAACTGGATCGGGTAAGGCAATGCAGACCGGCGAATTCCTCGACACGGCCTTTTGGCTGACCAGCGCGGGCATCCTGTTCCTGCTGCTGCTGTCGGCCTTCTTCTCGGGCTCCGAGACGGCGCTGACCGCCGCCTCGCGCGGCAAGCTGCGGGCGCAGTCCGACAAGGGGTCCAAGGGGGCCGCCGCCGCGCTGAAGATCACCGAGGACAACGAGCGGCTGATCGGCTCGGTCCTGCTGGGCAACAACCTGGTCAACATCCTGGCCGCCTCGCTTGCCACGTCGCTGTTCACGCGGCTTTTCGGGCAAAGCGGCGTGGCGCTGGCGACGCTGGTGATGACGGTTCTGGTGCTGGTCTTCGCCGAGGTGCTGCCCAAGACCTATGCCATCACCAACGCCGAGGCGGCCGCCGCGCGCGTCTCGCCGCTGATACGGCTGGCGATCCTGGTTTTCTCGCCGGTCGTGGCGGCGGTGCGGGCGCTTGTGCGGCTGATCCTCGCACTGTTCGGCGTCAAGACCGACCCCGACAGCCACATCCTTGCCGTGCGCGAGGAGATCGCCGGCGCCCTGCAACTGGGCCATTCCGAGGGCGTGGTCGAGAAAGAGGACCGCGACCGCATCCTGGGCGCGCTGGACCTGGGCGACCGCGCGGTCGAGGAGGTGATGCTGCACCGCTCGAACATCGAGATGCTGGATGCCGACGAGGATCCCGAAATCCTGCTGTCGCAATGCCTGCAAAGCGCCCATACCCGCCTGCCGATATTCCGCGGCGACCCCGAGAACATCATCGGCGTGGTCCATGCAAAGGATCTGCTGCGCGCGATGGACAAGCTGATGCGCGGCCCCGACGCATCGGACGCCGCGCTGAAGGATTTCAAGGTTCTCGACGTTGCGATGAAGCCCTATTTCGTGCCCGAGACCACGACGCTGGACGACCAGATGCGCGAATTCCTGCGCCGCCACACGCATTTCGCCCTGGTCGTGGACGAATATGGCGCCCTTCAGGGCTTGATCACGCTCGAGGACATCCTGGAGGAGATCGTCGGAGAGATCACCGACGAGTTCGATCCGCAGGCCGATCTGCAGGTTCACAGGCAGGAGGATGGCAGCTATCTGGTGGACGGGGCGACGACGATCCGCGATCTGAACCGCACCACCGACTGGACGCTGCCGGATGAAGAGGCCAACACGGTGGCGGGGCTTGTGATTCACGAGGCGCAGATGATTCCGCAGGCAGGACAGGTCTTTTCCTTCCACGGCTTCCGCTTCGAGGTGCTGGAGCGCGAGGACAATCGCATCACCAAGCTGAAGATCCGGCCGCTTTGACGGGCGGGCGGGCGAATTCCGGACGGTGAGCCCGCCTCAGCGGGCTTTGAAAAGGCCGCCCAGGATGCCGCGCACGATGCGCCGGCCTGTCGTTCCCTTCAGCTCCTTGATCAGCGCCGAGCCGAGCGCGGCGCCGATGCTTTCCTCCTTGCGGCTGCCCGCGCTGCCGGAGGTTCGCGTGCCGGAATAGCGGCGCGCGGCGTTGAACTCCCGCTCCTCCACTTCCTCCCGCTTCGCCGCCTCGGCCGCCTTCGCCGCCTCTTCGGCACGTCGGGCCAGGATCTCCTGCGCCGAGTCGCGATCCACGGGCACGTCGTATTTGCCGGCCATCGGTGACGCCGCCATGACGGCGCCGCGCTCCTGCGGGGTGACCGGGCCAAGCTGCGACGAAGGCGGGCGGATCAGCGTGCGCTCGACCATGCCGGGCACGCCCTTGCGCTCCAGCATCGAGGTCACGGCCTCGCCCACCCCCACTTCGCGGATCGCCTGTTCGGTCGAGAAGGCCGGGTTGTCGCGATAGGTCTGCGCCGCGCGGCGCAGATCCTGCTGGTCATTCGCGGTGAAGGCGCGCAGCGCGTGCTGCACGCGATTGCCAAGCTGGCCGAGGATGTCCTCGGGCACGTCGGCGGGGTTCTGCGTGCAGAAATAGACGCCTACCCCCTTGGAACGGATCAGCCGCGCCACCTGTTCGACCTTGTCCACCAGCGCCCTGGGCGCGTCGTCGAACAGCAGATGCGCCTCGTCGAAGAAGAAAACCAGCTTCGGCTTGTCGGGGTCGCCCACCTCGGGCAGCGTCTCGAACAGTTCGGACAAAAGCCACAGCAGGAAGGTGGCGTAAAGCCGGGGCGCGGCCATCAGCTGATCGGCGGCCAGGATGGAGATCCGCCCGCGCCCGTCGGCATCGCAATGCATCAGGTCGGCCAGGTCCAGCGCAGGCTCCCCGAACAACTGCGCGCCACCCTGGTTTTCCAGAACCAGAAGGCGGCGCTGGATGGTGCCGACCGTTGCCGGCGCGACGTTGCCGTAGCGGAGCGAAAGCTCTTTGCCGTTCTCACCCACCCAGACCAGCAGCGCCTGCAGATCCTTCAGGTCGAGCAGCGCCAGCCCCTGCTCGTCGGCCACCCGGAAGGCGACGTTGAGCACACCCTCCTGCGCCTCGCTGAGTTCAAGCAGACGCGACAGCAGCAGCGGCCCCATCTCGGCCACCGTGGTGCGGATCGGGTGGCCCTGCTTTCCGAACAGATCCCAGAATGTGACGGGAAAGGCCGAATATTGCAGATCCAGCCCGATGGTCCGCGCCCGCTCGGTGAAGGGCTGGTGGAGCTTGAAGCTTTCCGACCCTGCGGCCGCCAGCCCGGACAGATCCCCCTTCACATCGGATACGAAGACCGGCACCCCGGCGTCCGAAAAACCTTCGGCCAGGATCTGCAATGTCACGGTCTTGCCGGTGCCGGTGGCCCCCGCGATCAGGCCATGACGGTTGGCATAGCCCAGAAGCAGGGTCTGCGGGGTGGCGTAACCGGCGCCGCCGCCGCCAATGAAAATTCCGTCCGACACGGCAATGAACTCCTTCAAACACGGTTTTCCGTCAATCAACATACAATGTTAACGCTCCCGTGCCAGTCTGGATGCACACCCGCCGCGGACGATCTGCCGCGCGGGGCAGGACTTCCTCCCTGTCAGACTGGTCGCGCCCTTCGGGTGCGGCCCTTTTTATCCCTCTGGCGAGGGAACAAGGCCCCGATTTTCCCTGTTGACGCATGGGGGGAGACTGCGTAACGTCCCGGTCAATGACTAAGTCGGCCAGTCCGACAGGGAGAAAAATAACGGAAAAAGGGCCCGCTCACGGCCCTTTTTTCACGTCTGCGGACACTTTGGCGTGAAATTGCCCGCGTCCGCAGCCGCCTCCCGGATTTTCCACTGACAGCGCGACAGGCCCGTGTTAGAGGCGGAGCCGAAGAACCATCAGGCAAGATGAAGGGACGACATGCGTGATCTTTTCAAGACTCTGAGTTGTATCGCGGCCCTGGCGCTGGCCGGCCCGGCCATGGCGCAGGAC
>JBAVQZ010000094.1:0-5189 GCA_049694515.1 Paracoccaceae bacterium
ACCGAACCGATGGACATCAACATCTATGCCCGCCCGGATTACTATTTCCAGTATGGCAAGCCGGAATTCGTGGACCTGATGGACAAGCTGAGCAGGACGACCGACCCGTCGGCCCGTTCGGAGATCCTGAAGGACGCCCAGACGATGATCGCCAAGGATTACGTCAACGCCTATCTCTTTCAGCTGGCCAAGACCGGCGTCGCCAACGCAAAGATCGTCGGGTTGTGGGAAAACGCGCCGACACAGGCCAATGACCTGACGCAGGTGCATTGGGAAGACTGATCGCGCAAACTTAATGGATCGAAGGCGCCGGCATGTGCCGGCGTCTCTGCGTTTCAGCCTTTCGTCTCGTCCATCAGGACGCGAAATCCGCCCGGTTCCGGCGACTGGGCGAGGAACGAGTTGAAGTTCGCCCAGATGGCGTCGACCTGTTTCCTGTTGGCCTCCGACGTCTCGGCGCTTTCGACCAGCGAGATGACGTAGCCGTTACCGTCGTCATCCATGACGTTGATGAAATGCTTCATTCCGTCCAGGGCCATGATCTGCGGCTTCACTTTCTGGAGCATTGCAACGGCGTCATCCATCGACTCCTTCTTCATTCGGTATCTGGTTATGCGTGCGAACATTTGGAAATGCCTTTCATGCGGCCCCAAGGGCCGGTTTTAGTTGCGGTGGTTTCTTCCTGCTCGTCACGGAGAATAGCACGTTAGGTTGAAACCGCGGCATGGCAATCGCGACCGCGGCGAGGATGCGACGGGAACGTGATGCCTGCCACACCGGGCTTCACGAACGTCGTATTCAGATGACGACGCGCCCGCCCCACAGGCTGCCGCTGCCGCGCCCACCTCGGGCGGGCGCCGGCCCCCAGGCATGACATTCCGGCCCTTGCAACCGGGGGGCCGGGCTCATTATCCGACCACGTTGAACGCCGGCCCATACGGATAGCCGGTGATATCCTCGGCCCCGTCCTCATGCACGATCAGGATGTCATGCTCGCGATAGCCGCCCGCTCCGGGGCGCCCCTGCGGGATGGTCAGCATCGGCTCCATGCTGATCACCATGCCCGGCTCCAGCACCGTGTCGATATCCTCGCGCAGTTCGAGCCCGGCCTCGCGCCCGTAATAGTGCGACAGCACCCCGAAGGAATGGCCATAGCCGAAAGAGCGGTATTGCAACATGTCGCGCGCGGCGAGAAAATCGTTGATGGCCAGCGTGACCTCGGCGCAACTCGCCCCCGGTTTCAGTAGCGACATGCCGTATTCATGCGCCGCCACATTGGCCTGCCAGATCTTCAGCGAGGCGTCGTCGACCTCGCCCACGAACATGGTCCGTTCCAGCGCCGTGTAATAGCCCGAGATCATCGGGAAGGTGTTGAGCGACAGGATATCGCCGCGTTCAAGCACCCGGCCCGTTACCGGATTGTGCGCGCCATCGGTGTTCAGCCCCGACTGGAACCAGACCCAGGTGTCGCGATACTCGGCGTCAGGGAAGCGGCGGGCGATCTCGGCCTCCATCGCGTCACGCCCCGCCATGGCCACGTCGATCTCGCGCACGCCTACCTTCACGGCGTCCCGGATTGCATAACCGCCGACATCGGCCACCGCGGCACCCGCTCGGATCAACTCGATCTCGGCGGGAGACTTGCGCATCCGCTGCTGCATCGTGGCGGGCGCGATATCGACAAGCCCGGCGGGGTCGAGAAACCCTTTCAGCCGATCGAACTGCGCAAGCGTCAGGTGATCGGCCTCATAGCCCACGGCCCGGCCCTTGCCCGACACATGGGCCACCGCGCGCCAGAAATTGTCGCGCGCCCAGTCGGTATAGGTCAGGTTGTCGCCATGGCAGCGACGCCAGGGCTGGCCCGCGTCGATCCCGGCGCTGATCGTGACGTTCTCGGTGGCCGTCACCACCAGGGCATAGGGTCGCCCGAAACTGCAATAGAGAAAGCCCGAGTAATAGGCGATGTTCTGCATCGAGGTCAGCACGACGACCTCGGCCCCGGTGTGATCCATCGCCGCGCGCAGGCCCATCAGCCGCGCCTCGTATTCTTCGGCCCCGAAGGGCAGGGGGGCCTTGTCGCCGTTATGAAATCTGAAAAATTCCGGACGTGTGTCTTGTGTCATCTCGACCTCCAAGCATCGGCCCGGAGTCCTGCCGGGCCGCCGAAAGGTCCCGGCGTTCAGGACGACAGCGGGCCGCATTTCGTGGCGACGCCATCGCCACGGCCCGGCGCGAAGCATTCGCCTGAAAGACGCGTCTTGGCAAGCCCTTCCTGCGCGTGTCGAAACCCTCTGGCGCGTGGGCGCAAGCGGCTCTAGGCTCCGGCCCATGCTTCGCTTCGCCGTCATGCGCCTGATCTCTCTCGGCCTCAGCCTGATCGCGGCCAGCATCGTGATCTTCGCCGTGATCCAGGTCATTCCTGGCGATCCGGCGGCCTATATGCTGGGAATGAACGCGGCGCCCGACACGGTGGCTGCGCTGCGCGACGAGCTGGGGCTGAACGGCTCGCTGATCGGTCGCTATCTGCATTGGGTCGGCGGGATGCTGACCGGCGATTTCGGGCAAAGCTATACCTATCGCGTGCCGGTGTCGGAACTGGTTGCGCAGCGCCTGTGGGTGTCGCTGCCACTGGCGCTGTTCGCCCTGACTCTGTCCACCCTGATCGCGCTGCCGGTCGGGCTCATGGCGGCGTCGCGGCGCGGCAGGCCGGCCGATTACAGCATCATGGGCGCCACGCAGCTTGGCATCGCTGTTCCGAATTTCTGGTTCGCGATGCTGCTGGTGCTGCTTTTCGCCGTGAACCTGCACTGGTTCTCGGCCGGCGGCTTCCCGGGGTGGGAGGCGGGCCTGTTCCCCGCGCTGAAGGCGCTGACCCTGCCTGCGGTCGCGCTGGCGCTGCCGCAGGCCTCGATCCTTGCACGCGTCATGCGCTCGGCATTGATCGAGACATTGGGTCAGGACTATATTCGCACCGCGCGGGCCAAGGGGCTGACGCGTCGCCAGGCGCTCACGCGGCACGCGCTGCGAAACGCGCTGATCCCGGTGTTGACGATCATCGGGCTGCAATTCTCCTTCCTGCTGGCCGGCGCGATCATCATCGAGAACGTGTTCTTCCTGCCCGGCCTCGGCCGGCTGATCTTCCAGGGGATCACGCAGCGCGACCTGATCGTGGTGGAATCGGTTGTGATGCTGCTGGTATTCGCCGTGATCCTTGTCACCTTCTTGGTCGATCTGGCCTATGCCGTCGCCGACCCGAGGCTGAGGCATCGGCGATGAGGGTTCCTGTGCAACTGCTTCTCGGCGCGATCCTTACGGCGGTCTTCGTCATCGCCGCGCTCTTGTCCTTCGTCTGGGTCCCGCATCCGGTGACGGCGCTTGCCATCTCGGACAAGCTGGCCGCGCCCTCGGCGGACCACCTTCTGGGCACCGATCATTTCGGTCGCGACGTCCTTTCCATGCTGATGGTGGGCGCGCGCACCTCTATCGCGGTGGCGTTGGTCGCGGTGGGCATCGGCGTGACGGCGGGCGTGCCGCTGGGCCTTGCCGCTGCGACGCGCAAGGGCAGCCTGCTGGACGAGATCATAATGCGCGGCAACGACCTGATCTTCGCATTTCCCAGCCTCGTCATCGCGATCCTGATTACCGCCGTGTTCGGCCCCTCGGCGCTGAACGCGATCCTGGCCATCGGGATCTTCAACATCCCCGTATTCGCCCGCGTCGCGCGCGGCGGTGCGCTGTCGATCTGGACGCTCGATTATATCCTCGCGGCAAGGGTGGCCGGCAAGGGAGCGATCCGGATCAGTGCCGAACATATCCTGCCCAACATTGCCAACCTGCTGATCGTGCAGGGCACCATCCAGTTCAGCCTTGGTATCCTGGCCGAGGCGGGGCTGAGCTATGTCGGGCTGGGGGCGCAGCCGCCGACGCCAAGCTGGGGCCGGATGCTGGCCGACGCGCAGACCATGATCTATACCGCGCCGCGGCTGGCAATCCTTCCGGGGCTGGCGATCGTCGTCACGGTGCTGGGGCTGAACCTGATGGGCGACGGGCTGCGCGACGTTCTGGATCCGCGGGTGCGGCGGGGGCGCGGATGATCGACGTCTCCAACCTGTCGCTTGCGATTCACGGCGTGCCGATCCTGCGCGACGTGTCGTTCCGCATGCAGCCGGGGAAGGTGTTCGGCCTTGTCGGCGAAAGCGGCTCGGGCAAGTCGATGACGGCGCTGGCGCTCATGCGCCTTCTGCCCGACGGCAGCAAGGTGGCCGGGCAACTCCAAATGGGGGACGAGGATCTGCTGTCGCTGTCCGAGCGGAAGATGTGCGACATTCGCGGGCGTCGCATCGGCATGATCTTCCAGGAGCCGATGACCGCCCTGAACCCGGTGCAGACCATCGGCGACCAGGTGGCCGAGACGCTGGTTATCCACGGTCGCGCCAGCCGGGCCGACGCGCTGCGCGCCGCCCGCGCGCGGCTTGATCGCGTCGGCCTGCCCGCCGCGCGCTTTCCCCTGTCGCGCTATCCGCACGAGCTGTCGGGCGGTCAGCGGCAGCGCGTCTGCATCGCCATGGCCATTGCCCTGCGCCCCGAACTGCTGATCGCGGACGAGCCGACGACGGCGCTGGACGTGACCACGCAGGCACAGATCCTCGACTTGCTGAAGAGCCTTGTCGAGGAGGAGGGGATGGGCCTGATGCTGATCACCCACGACCTTGCCGTGGTGGCCGGGATGGCTGACCACCTTGCCGTGATGAAACAGGGCCAGATCGTCGAGCAGGGCGCCACGCGTGACGTTTTTCGCGATATGCGGCACCCTTACACCCGCACGCTTTTCGAAGCCTCCGGCCACCATCCCCTGGACAGGGTAACGCCGCAGGAGGTGCCGCTATTGCAGGTGAAGGGCGCGGTGCGGGACTATGCGGTGCCGCGCCGGTCGCTGTTTTGCAGGCCGTCCCCCTTCCGCGCCGTGGGCGGCGTCAGCTTCGACATCCGGCGCGGCGAAAGCCTTGGCCTGGTCGGCGAAAGCGGCTGCGGCAAGTCCACGCTGACCCGCGCCATCCTGGGGCTGGAGCCCTTGCAGGGCGGCGAGATCCGACTGGACGGCGAGGCGGTTGAGGCCGGCCAGGCGATGCCCGACCACATGCGCCGCAAGATGCAGGTGGTGTTCCAGGACCCTTATGCCAGCTTCAACC
>JBAVQZ010000095.1:0-9570 GCA_049694515.1 Paracoccaceae bacterium
CTGGGATGCGCCTATCTGAACTTCACCGCCTCGCATGACGGGATCGGGATGCGACCGGCCGAGGGGATTCTGCCCCCCGAGGAGGCGGAAAAGATGATCGACGGCGTCAGGCGCTTTGGCGGGGAAGTGTCGATGCGGACGCTGCCCGGAGGGGGCGAGGCGCCTTATGAGTTGAACATCACCTGGTTCGACGCGATGGCCGGCAGTTTCGACGGGCCGGACGACTGGCATATGGCGCGGTTCCTGTGCAGCCAGACCATCATCATGGCGCTGGAAGGCATCCCCGCCTTCTACATCCACGCGCTTCTGGCCACCCCGAACGATCACGAGGGCGTCGCCAAGACCGGCATCAAGCGCGCGATCAACCGGCACCGCTGGGATTATCCGGCGCTGCTGGAGCGGTTGGCCGATCCCGAAAGCGCCCAGTCGCGCGTTCTGAACGGGCTGAAAGCGCGGGTGCGGACGCGCTGCCGCCAGCCGGCCTTCCACCCGAATGCGACGCAGTTCACACTGCATCTGGACCCGCGCATCTTCGGCATCTGGCGCCAGAGCCTGGACCGCGACCAGTCGATCTTCGCGCTGCACAATGTCAGCCGCGACGAGATCGCGGTGCCGCCGCTGTCGATCAACCTGATTGGCGGCGAGACCTGGGTGGATCTCTTGAGCGGCGAGGCGATCGCCCCCTCGGGCGACGACATAGTGATGCGCCCGTATCAATGCCGCTGGATCACCAACCGCGCCCGGGTTCGGAAATGAAAGACCCACGCAAGGAATTTTCGTGTTTTCGGCAGGAGTAGTTCGGCCAAAAGCAATTGCCGGATGTCAGCCGTATTCATCGTGGTCGTCCGCCACGGCATTAAGCATGTCCTGCATCAGGGCGGGGTCCGCGGCGTGGACGCGGCTCCAGGTCGGGATGAAGGGACTTTCGGCGGGGTTGTCGAGGAAGACGTGGCCAGCGGCCACGATGTTCTGCGCGAAAAGCTCGATCATCTTCTCTTCGGTATGGCGGTCGATCGTCAGGCCGTTCATCCGCGCATCGCAGGAATAGGACTCCAGAAGGTCCAGCGCGGTGCGGTAATATGTGGCCTTGAGCGAGCGGAATATCTCTTCCGAGAAGACCGTGCCGTCGGCGGCGAGCTTGCGATAGATCGCCTTGGCGATGTCCACCGACATGCGGCTGAGCCCGGTGGAGGCGTCCTCTTCGGACACCGGCTGGTGCTTGTGATCATAGGCGTCGGAGATTTCCACCTGACAGACCGATTTCGGGGCGAGATTGCGCCAGGCCTCGGACAGCACGCCCACCTCCAGCCCCCAGTCCGAGGGGATGCGAAGGTCGGGCAGGGGGGCCACGCGCATCGCGAACTCCCCTGACAGCGGATAACGGAAGCTGCGCAGGAAATCGAGGTAGTCGCGGTCACCGATCACCTTCTTCATGGCGATCAGCAGCGGGCTGACCAGAAGGCGGCTGACGCGGCCGTTCAGCCTCCCCTCGCCGATGCGCGGGTAATAGCCCTTGGCAAGCTGATAGGGAAAGTTCGGATTGGCCACCGGATAGACCAGCCGGGCCAGCATTTCGCGGCTGTAGGTCAGGATGTCGCAATCATGCAGCGCCACGACCGCGCTGTCCTTGCAGGCCAGAAGGTAGCCCAGGCAGAACCAAACGTTGCGTCCCTTGCCCGGTTCGCCCGGATGCAGGCCCAGATCGTCGAGGCGCTGGTGAATGGCTTTCATCCGCGGGCTGTCGTTCCAGATCACCACATGGTCCTGCGGCAGGCGCGCGAAGAACTGCCGCGCGTGGCGGAACTCTGCGGCGTCGGCGCGGTCCAGCCCGACGACGATGCGGTGCAGGAACGGCACCTGCGACAGCTCGTCCAGGATATGGGGCAGCGCCGCGCCTTCCAACTCGGAATAGAGCGAGGGCAGGATCAGGCTGATCCGGCGGCTTTGCGAGAAGGTCGAAAGCTCGTGGCTCAGGGTTTCGGGCGTGACGGTTCGAAGATTGTGGAGGGTCGCGACGTTTCCGTTCTGATGAAAGTCGGCCATGCGGCACTCTCCCCTGTCAAAGCCCGCGCTCGGCGAGAAGCGTCAGTATCGCGGTGTTCCACCCCTCGGGCCCCGCGCCGGCGGCACGGCGGATATGTCCCTTGGCCTCGCCGGGAAGCTCCGGCAAGGGGGGGCGGTGCGGATTGGCGACGATAATGCCCAGATCGGCACGTTCCAGCATCTCGACGTCGTTCGGCGCATCGCCGAGCGCGACGGCAAAGGGGGCGCCATAGCGGTCCAGGATCGCCTCCATCTGGGCCGCCTTGGTGCCGCCGAAGGAAATCGTCAGATATCGTCCGCCATCGCGCGCATGAAGCCCGCGCACCGCCAGGGCGTCGAGAAAGGGGCGAAGGTCGTCCTTTTCCCCCACCCAGAGACCGGGTTCCGAGAACCGGCGGTCGGCGGCCAGGCGCGCCTCCTCGATCGGCAGGCCGGTGCGGGCTGCGATCTCTTCCGGTCCCCAGTCGCCGAACCCCTGAAAGCCGCGGCGCAACGGCGCGGGCAGGGCGTCGATCGCCTCGCGCAGCCGGGCATAGCCGTCGTTTGACTGCTCCACGCTTTCGTCCGGCCCCACCACGCCGGCGCCATTCTCGACGATGGCCGGCACGTCTGACAGATCCAGTTCAGCGCGCAGCGGCACGACCTCGGCCGCGGTCTTGGAGCTGGCAAGAACCACAGGCACCCCGGCGCCCTTCAGCCGCGCCAGGGCCGGGGCCGCCGCGTCATGGCGGTAGGTGTCATGATCCAGAAGCGTTCCGTCGAGGTCGGTGAACACGATCATTGCCGGAGCGGGAATCGTGTCATTCTCTTCGGATGAGTGAGGCATGAGAAAACGGTCGCACAGCGCATCGCGCGGCACATCCCGCACAGGTGCGAACGATGCGCTGCCATAGCAATATGCTCATAAATTCGACGTGATTGCACAAGATTTGTTCATGTTGTGAGGTCGTAAGTCGGGCTGGTCGCGCTCATGCCTTGACCGAAAACGGGTCAGCCGGGGTGTGCAGCCGCACATGCCGGATGAAGGCCCGCGCAATGCGCGGCAGCGGGCGCTGGTCGGATACCGTGAAATAGCTGCGGTATTCCATCGGCGAGTCGAAGCGACGGAAGGCCATGTCGGAGCCGCGGAAATGCACCACCGGAAACGGGTTCGCGACGGTCAGGCCCAGCCCCTCTTTCGCCAGGTCGATCGCGGCGAATGAGGTGGATACCTCGGCCACGATCCGCGGTCGCGCGCCAGCGGCATGGAGCAATCGGTCCAGTTGCGCGCGGCGCGCGTGTCGGTGGGTGTTCGCGATCAGGGGCTGACCGTCCAGATCGGCGGGATGGATCACCTCTTTCCCGGCGAGCGGATGATCGGCGTGCATCGCGCAGACGGCCGAGGAGATCCGGTAGGGGATCAGCCGGACCCCGGCGCGCGACAGTTCCACCCCCATGATCCCAAGGTCGAACCGATCCTCCAGCAGACCACGGATCACCTCGTCCGAGGTGTTGACCTCGAGGCTGATGAAGAAATTCGGGTTGGCCTGGAGAAAGCTGGTGATCAGCGAGACGAGGAATCGGTGGGCATAGGTCGGTGGCGCGATCAGGCGCAGCGTTTCCTGGACCGGGTCGGCGGGACCCTCGATACGGTTCAGTGCGTCGAACAGCGGATCGAGCCGATGATTCAGCCGCACCGCCTCTTCGGTCGGACGCAGGCGTCCCGCCTCGCGCTCGAACAGGGTGCGGCCGACGCGCGCCTCAAGATTTCCGATCGCCCGGCTGACCGCCGATTGCGTCAGACCCAGCCGCCGTGCGGCGGTGGTGGTCGTTCCACCCTCCATCATCGCGCGGAGCGCCTGATACTCGGCAAGACTGTGATCGGATTTTCGGGTCATGTGCATGCGTCAAGTTTTGATCATAACCCTATGAGTATTGCGCATGGTATTTTCTATCGTCCATGAGATTTTTTCCGATACAGTCACGCCATGCGCGATGACGGCCCTGCCGAGAAGGATATTTCTTGAACCAACCGACCACCCCGGCCGTGTTCGATGGCCACAATGACGTTCTGTCCCGGCTGTTCCGCGCCGGTGGCGTGGCTGCGGCGGAAAGCTTCCTGACCGGCCGCGACGGGCATGTGGATCTGGAAAAGGCGAAGGCAGGCGGCTTCGGCGGCGGGTTCTTTGCCGTCTATATCCCGTCGCCGGTCGATCTGGACGCGAAGTTCGACGAGATGACCAAGCCGCAATACGACCTGCCCCTGCCCGAGGCGCTGGACTGGGAGGATGCGCTGCCAGTGGCGCTGACACAGGCGGCGATCCTGTTCCGGCTGGAGGAGTTGGGCGCGCTGAAGGTCTGCCGCAGCGCGGCCGAAATCCGCGGCTGCCTCGACAGCGGTACAATCGCCGCGATCTTCCATATAGAGGGGGCCGAGGCGATCGACCCCGACCTGCACGCGCTGGAGGTGTTCCATCGCGCCGGGCTGCGCTCGCTCGGCCCGGTATGGAGTCGGCCGACGATCTTTGGGCACGGCGTGCCGTTCCGTTTTCCGTCCACCGGCGATATCGGACCGGGGCTGACCGATCACGGGCTGCGCCTTGTGAAACGCTGCGATACTCTGGGCATCATGCTGGACCTGTCGCATCTGAACGAGGCCGGGTTCTGGGACGTGGCGCGCCATTCCACCAAGCCACTGGTCGCCACCCATTCCAACGCCCACGCGATCTGCCCGCATGCGCGAAACCTGACCGACCGCCAGCTTGCCGCGATAAAGGACAGCGACGGTATGGTCGGTCTGAACTTCGCAGTCGCGTTTCTGCGCGATGACGGGCGGATGATGGACACCGGGCTTGACCAGATGCTGCGGCATCTGGACCATCTGATCGAGCATCTCGGCGAGGAACGAGTCGGCCTTGGATCCGATTTCGACGGGGCGCAGATCCCGTCGGAGATCGGCACCGCCGCCGGCCTTCCCAAGCTGAGACAGGCAATGGCGAAGCATGGCTATGACGATGCGCTCATGACCCGGCTGTGCCACGGCAACTGGCTGCGCGTGCTGGAGAAAACCTGGGGGGCGTGAAGACCCCGCGGCACCACGGCCCGAATTCGAACCAACAGAGAGGACCACGACAATGAATCTTTTCAGCAAACTTCTTTCCGGGGCCGCCATAGGCCTTGCGGTAGGGGTGACGGCCCTGCCGGCCCTGGCCGAGACGCCGCCGGACATGCTGGTCATCGCCAACCGGATCGACGACATCACCACGCTGGACCCGGCCGAATCCTTCGAATTCGCGGGCGGCGATGTCAGCCGCAACGTCTATGGCAAGCTGGTCAATTTCGACCCGATGAACCTCGACGCGGGCTATGAGCCCGATCTCGCCGCAAGCTGGGAGGTATCCGAGGACGGCAAGACCATCACCTTCACCATGCGCGACGGTGTGACTTTCCATTCCGGCAACCCGGTGCGTGCCGAGGACGCGGCGTTCTCGCTGCGCCGCGCGGTGATTCTCAACAAGACTCCGGCCTTCATCCTGACACAGTTCGGCTTCACGCCCGAAAACGTGAACGAAACCATAAAGGTGGATGGCAACAAGCTGTCGATTACCACCGACAAGCGCTATGCGACCTCCTTCGTGCTGAACTGCCTGACGGCGACCATCGGCGGCATCGTCGATGAGAAGGAAGTGATGGCGCATGAGGAAAACGGCGACATGGGCAACGCATGGCTGAAGACCCATTCCGCCGGGTCCGGCGCCTACAAGCTGGTCGGCTGGAAGCCCAACGAGTCCGTCACACTCGAAGCCAATCCCGACTTCTACAAGGGCGCGCCGGCGATGAAGCGGGTGATCGTACGCCACGTGCAGGAAAGCGCGACCCAGCGGCTGATGCTGGAAAAGGGTGACATCGACGTCGCCCGCAACCTCAACCCCGAGGACATCGCCGGGATCGAGGGCGAAGACGGCATAGCCGTGGACAGCGAGCTGCGCGGCCGGCTGATGTATGTCTCCATGGGTCAGCAGAACGAGGCGCTGCGCAATCCGAAGGTGCGCGAGGCGATCAAGTATCTGATCGACTACCAGGGCATGGTGAACAGCTTCCTCAAGGGGCAATACACGATCCACCAGTCCTTCCTGCCGCTGACCTATCTGGGCGCGATCAAGGACAACCCCTACAGCCTGAACATCGACAAGGCGAAGGCGCTTCTGAAAGAGGCCGGGGTCGAAGGGCTTGAACTGAACGCCGGCGTGCGTGAGGCGCAGGAACGTCTGGAAATCGCGCAGTCGCTTCAGAACACCTTCGGGCAGGCCGGCATCAAGCTGAACCTGACGGTGGGCACCGGCAAGCAGATCCTGGCGAAATACCGCTCGCGGGAGCTGGACATCTATATCGGCGCCTGGGGCCCGGACTATCCGGACCCGCAGACCAACGCGGGCACCTTCGCCTATAACCCCGACAACTCTCTGGAGGCGCAGGCGACCGGCCTTCTGGCGTGGCGCAACAGCTGGGACACCGGCGGGCTGACCAAGCAGGTCGAGGCCGCCGTGGTCGAGAACGACCGCGACAAGCGCGCCGAGATGTACCGCGAGATACAGCGCGAGTTCCAGAAGACCTCGCCGTTCGCGATCATGTTCCAGAAGGTCGAGCAGACCGGCCGCGACGAGAGCGTGCAGCACCTCAACCTCGGCGGCGCGATCACGGCCGTATCCTACTGGCCCGTGACCAAGTAAATGAGCGCAAGCGACACCCAAGGGGGAAGCCGGCGAGGGCCGGCTTTCCCCAAATGGCTGAAACAGGTCCTGCTGACGCTGGGGTCGATCGCGATCACCATGCTGGGCCTGCTGTTCGTGACCTTCATCATCGGCCGCGTCATGCCGCTCGACCCCGTGCTGGCCATCGTCGGCGAACGCGCGTCGAAGGAGACCTATGAGGCCGTCTATCAGCAGCTCGGCCTCGACAAGCCGCTGATCGTCCAGTTCGGCTATTACCTCTGGGACGTGCTGCACGGCAATTTCGGCGAGTCGCTGCTGAACGCGCGCCCGGTGTCCGAGGACATCCGGCGGGTCTTTCCCGCCACGCTTGAGCTGGCCACGCTCGGCACTCTGATCGGTATCGTCCTGGGTGTGCCGTTGGGCGTCGTCGCCGCCGTGCGGCGCGGATCGTGGATCGACCAGATCGCGCGCGTCGTGGCGCTGGTGGGCTATTCAATGCCGATCTTCTGGCTGGGTCTCGTGGGCCTGCTGATCTTCTACGGAATCCTCGGCTGGGTCGGCGGGCCGGGCCGCGTCGGAATCTTCTATGTCGATGTGGTGCCGCGCGTTACCGGCATGATCCTGATCGACTCGGCTCTCGACGGCAATTGGGCGGTGTTCAAGGACGCGCTCAGCCATATCGTGCTGCCGGCCTCGCTGCTGGGCTATTACAGCCTGGCCTATATCAGCCGCATGACCCGCTCGTTCATGCTGGAACAACTGAGCGCCGAATACATCACCACTGCCCGCGTGAAGGGCATGTCGGAGCGTGCGGTGATCTGGAACCACGCGTTCCGCAACATCGCCGTGCAATTGATCACCGTTATCGCGCTGAGCTATGCCAACCTGCTGGAGGGCTCGGTGCTGACCGAGATCATCTTCTCCTGGCCGGGCATCGGCTCCTACATCACGACGGCGCTGCTGTCGGCGGACATGAACGCGGTGCTGGGCGGCACCGTCGTCGTGGGGCTGGTCTTCGTGTTGCTCAACGTGTTCTCCGACCTGCTCTACCGCTTCTTCGACCCGAGGGCCCAATGACCGCGATAACCAACAACATGCGCGACTGGCTGCTCAGTGACACGCCGACCTCGCGGCGCCACGCGCGGGCCGCCTCGACCTATCAGGCGTGGCTGGCCTTCCGCTCGAATACGCTGGCGATGTTCGGCCTGTCGATCCTGATCTTTCTGCTGCTGGTGGCGGCCGCAGCGCCGCTTCTGGCACCGCACAGCCCGTTTACGCAGGATCTGGCCAACCGCCTTGCGCCGCTGGGTTCCCAGGGGCACATGCTGGGCACCGATTCACTGGGCCGGGATATCCTTTCGCGTCTGATCTACGGCTCTCGCATCACGCTGTATATCGTTACGCTGGTGGCGCTGATCGCGCCGTTGGCGGGGCTGTTGATGGGCACCGTCGCGGGATATGCCGGCGGCTGGATCGACCTGGTGCTGATGCGGATCACAGACATCTTCCTGGCCTTTCCACGCCTGGTGCTGGCGCTGGCTTTCGTCGCCGCGCTGGGCGCCGGGATCGAGAACGCGGTGCTTGCAATCTCTCTCACCGCCTGGCCGCCCTATGCGCGGATCGCACGTGCCGAGACGCTGACCATCCGCAATTCCGATTTCATCAGCGCGGTGCGTCTGCAAGGCGCCGGGGCACTGAGGATCATCACCCGGCATATCTGGCCGCTCTGCATCTCGTCGCTGATCGTGCGGGTCACGCTGGACATGGCCGGCATCATCCTGGCTGCGGCGGGCCTGGGTTTCCTGGGCCTCGGCGCGCAGCCGCCGAGCCCGGAATGGGGCGCGATGATTTCCGAGGGGCGCCGCTTCATCCTGGATCACTGGTGGGTGGCGACGATGCCGGGGCTTGCGATCTTCACCGTGTCGCTGGCATTCAACCTGCTGGGCGACGGGCTGCGCGACGTGCTGGATCCGAAGGACGAGAAATGACCGATCTTCTGGATGTTAAAGACCTTTGGGTCCGCTTTCCCACCCGCAAGGGCGTGTTCGACGCGGTGCGCGGCATCTCTTTCCAGTTGGGACGCGAGCGGCTGGGCATCGTCGGCGAAAGCGGCTCGGGCAAGTCGATGACGGGACGGGCGATCCTGCGGCTGATCCGTCCGCCGGGGCAGGTCGAGGCCACGCATATCAAGCTCGACGGGGAGAACCTGCTGGACAAGTCCGAGGCCCAGATGCGCAAGGTCCGTGGCGAGCGCATCTCGATGGTGATGCAGGACCCGAAGTTCTCGCTCAACCCGGTGATGACGGTGGGCGACCAGATCATGGAGGCCTATCAACTGCATTCCCGCGCCGGCCGCGCCGAGGCGCGAAAGCGCACGCTGGAGATGCTCGAGGCGGTGATGATCCGCGACCCCGAGCGGGTATTCCGCGCCTATCCGCACGAAATGTCGGGGGGCATGGGACAGCGCATCATGATCGCCATGATGCTGATCCCGGACCCCGAGTTGCTGATCGCGGACGAACCCACCTCGGCGCTGGACGTGTCGGTGCAGGGGCAGGTGTTGCAGATCATGGACAGGCTGGTGAAAGAACGGGGCATGGGCCTGATCTTCATCAGCCACGATCTGAACCTGGTGGCGCAATTCTGCGACCGGGTGCTTATCATGTATGCCGGGCGCGTCGTGGAAACCTGCGCCGCCGACAAACTGCACGAGGCGACGCATCCCTATACGCGGGGCCTGTTGAACTCGCTGCCGCGGCTGGACGCGCCGCGCACACGGCTGGAAGTGCTCAAACGCGACCCGGCCTGGGCCGAGGCGCCAAGCGTGGGGCCGGAG
>JBAVQZ010000096.1:0-6041 GCA_049694515.1 Paracoccaceae bacterium
CCCCCCGACGCAGCAAAGGACGAGGCCGCGCCCAAGGGCCCGCTGGTTGTGGCCAGCTCGCTGATGCCGGCCAAGAGGCCCGCCGATTTCTCCAGCGTGGTGGCCGAAGCTCTGAAACAGGCGCAAAGCACTCCCGCCGCCGCCCCGGCGAGCGTGCGGCCCAGCGTGCCGACCGAGGCCTCCGTCGCCAAGCAGGCGACGCTGAAGAACGTCATCAACCTGCGCGAATTGAACCTGATCGGTGTCTATGGCGCACCCTCGAACCGGCGGGCGCTGGTGCGCCTGCCCTCGGGCCGCTACGAGAAAGTGCAGGTGGGCGACCGGCTTGACGGCGGACGTATCGCAGCCATCGGCGAGGACAAGCTGCGTTACGTAAAGAACGGACGCAGCATCATCCTCGAGATTCCCGGCAACAGTTGATCCTCAAAGAAAACACCCCGGACCGAATGGTCCGGGGCGCTCCCCTCCTCCCTGACTGTCGGTGTCAGCGTTATTCGTTATTCCACGGGCTCGCTCAACTCGCCGCTGTCGATCTGCTCCTGCTCGATCGACTCGAACAGCGCCTTGAAGTTGCCCTCGCCGAATCCGTCATCGCCCTTGCGTTGGATGAACTCGAAGAAGATCGGGCCGATCACTGTCTTGGAAAAGATCTGCAACAGGATCTTCGTCTCGCCCCCATCCACGACGCCTTCGCCGTCGATCAGGATGCCGTGCTTCTTCATCCGGTCCACGGGCTCGTCATGGCCCTTCACGCGGTCGAAGCTCAGGTCGTAATAGGTATCCGGGGGGCCGGGCATGAATTTCAGCCCGTTCTCGGCAATCGCGTCGGTGGAATCATAGATGTTCTCGGTCCCCACCGCGATGTGCTGGATACCTTCGCCATTGTATTTCTTGAGGTAGGAGACGATCTGCCCGGTCTCGCCCCGGTCCTCGTTGATCGGGATGCGGATACGGCCGCAGGGAGAGGTCAGCGCGCGGCTGTAGAGGCCGGTGAACTTGCCCTCGATGTCGAAGAACCGGATCTCGCGGAAATTGAAGATTTCGCCGTAGAAGTTGAACCACTTGTCCATGTTGCCCTTGTGGACGTTGTGGGTCAGGTGATCGAGATAGTAGAAGCCCACACCCGAGGGGTGCGCGTCGTCGATCCAGTCGAACTCGGCGTTATAGGGCGAGGTGTCGTAATAGTCCTCGATGAAATAGATCAGCGAGCCGCCGATGCCCACGATGGCGGGCACGTTCATGGTCTTGCCCGGACCCTCATAGGGGGTGGCGCCCTTTTCCACGGCATGTTTCAGGGCATGATCGGCATCGACCACGCGCCAGCCCATCGACGGCGCGCAGGGGCCGTGCTTCTCGATGAACTCGGCTGCGTGGCCGCCCGGCTCGGCGTTGATCAGATAGCTGATGTCGCCCTGCTGCCACAGCTCGACCGCGCGGGTCTTGTGGTTGGCGACATGGGTATAGCCCATCTTCGTGAACAGATCGCGCAGCGCCTGCGGGTCGGGATGGGCGAATTCGACGAACTCGAATCCGTCGGTGCCGGCGGGGTTTTCTTCGGTGATGGTCGCTTTCGGAGCGTCGTGCGGGAACGGGCCCATTGCGTTTCCTTCCGTAATTCCGGTTTGCCCGCACCATACGTTATAGCAAATGCGGAAAATGCGCGAAATTCGGCGGAAAAATCATGGGAGTTGCGCCAATTCCGCGCTACCTTAAACAAGAGCGCAGGAAATACGCATGACATTGGACAAAATCGATTCCCGCCTTCTGGCCGCGCTTCAGGATGACGCGCATCTGACCGCGCAGGAACTGGGCGAGCGGCTGAACCTGTCGGCCAGCCAAGCCGGACGGCGCCGCCAGCGGCTGGAGGCGGAAGGTTTCATTACCGGTTATTCCGCACGGTTGGACGCCGAAAAGCTGGGACTTGGCGTGCAGGCCTTCGTGCAGGTGCAGATGGCCACGCACGATCCCGAGGCGGCGGCGAGCTTTCAGCGCCTGCTGAAAACCCGGTCCGAGATCATCAGCGCCTGGACCCTGACCGGAGAGGCCGATTACCTCCTGCGCGTGATCTGCGCCGATCTGGCCGCGCTCAACCGCGTGATCCACCAGGTGCTACTGCCGCACCCGGCGGTCGCGCGCGTGCAAAGCCAGATCGTGATGAACCAGTTCAAGGCCGACGCGCCTTTGCCGATCTGAGGACCGCATCATGGAAGGCTTCCTGATTCTCGCAGCCATCTACCTGACCGCTGCCGTCGTCGCCGTACCGATCGCGGCGCGGCTGGGTCTGGGCTCGGTCCTGGGCTACCTGCTGGCCGGAATCGCGATCGGGCCGGTGATGGGGCTGGTTGGCACGGAAACCCATGACCTGCGCCATTTCGCCGAGTTCGGCGTGGTGCTGATGCTGTTCCTGATCGGGCTGGAGCTGGACCCGCGCGCCCTGTGGGACATGCGCCATCGGCTGCTTGGGCTGGGCGGGCTGCAGATCGTTCTGACCGCGGCCGCGGTTATGGGCGGCGCGATGATGCTGGGCCTGGTCTGGCAGACCGCGCTGGCCGTGGGGCTGGTCCTGGCGCTTTCCTCAACGGCGATCGTGTTGCAGACGCTGACAGAAAAGCGGCTGACCCGCACACCGGGCGGGCGCGCCTCTTTCGCGGTGCTGCTGACCCAGGACATCGCGGTGATCCCGATGCTTGCTCTGCTGCCTCTGCTGGCGGTGTCGCCACCGCCCAGCATCGCCGCCGACGGATCCGTGTTGCGCGACAATGGCGCCGAGGCAATGAGCGAGCATGTCCCGGCGCTGTCGCTGCTGACGCATCTGCCCGCCTGGGGCCTGACGCTGGTTACGCTGGGGGCGATCGCCGCGATCATCCTGGTGGGGCACTATCTGACCCGGCCGCTGTTCCGCTTCATCCACGGCGCGCGCCTGCACGAGATGTTCACGGCGGTGGCCCTGCTTATCGTCGTCGCCATCGCCATCCTGATGACGGTGGTCGGCGTCTCGCCCGCGCTCGGCACCTTCCTGGCGGGGGTGGTGCTGGCCAACTCCGAGTTCCGGCACGAGCTGGAAAGCAATATCGAGCCGTTCAAGGGCCTTTTGCTGGGCCTTTTCTTCATGACCGTGGGCGCGGGCATCGACTATACCGTCCTGTTCGCCAAACCGGGACTGATCCTAGGGGCGACGCTGGCGCTGATGCTCATAAAGGGACTGATCCTCTATGGTCTTGGCCGGCTGTTCAAACTGCGGCACGCAAATCAATGGCTTTTCCCGCTGGCGCTGGCGCAGGCCGGGGAGTTCGGCTTCGTGCTGGTCAGCTTCTCGCTGCAAACCAACGTGCTGACCGAGGCTCTGGGCCAGACGCTGTTGCTGGTCATCGCCATGTCGATGCTGCTGACGCCGTTTTTCTTCATCCTTCACGATATTCTGTCGCGCCGGGCTGCGACCGGTGCCCCCGT
Source organism: Paracoccaceae bacterium (assembly GCA_049694515.1). Lineage (GTDB taxonomy): Bacteria > Pseudomonadota > Alphaproteobacteria > Rhodobacterales > Rhodobacteraceae > JADQCB01. The sequence goes on from JBAVQZ010000096.1 coordinate 3,451, forward strand.
GCAGGGGGAGGCCGACACGATCGACGAACAGCAGCCGATCATCATCGCGGGCATCGGGCGGTTCGGCCAGGTGGTCAACCGGATGCTCCAGATGTCGGGGTTCCACGCCACGGTGCTGGACCACGACCTGAAGACGATCGAGTTGATGCGGAAATTCGGCTTCAAGAGCTTCTTCGGCGATCCCACCCGGCCGGAACTTCTGCACGCGGCGGGCCTGACCGAGGCCAAGGTGCTGGTCGCGGCCCTCGACGACAAGGACGCCAATACCCGGCTGGTCAGCTATGCGCGGCAGCAGCGGCCCGACCTGAGCATCATCGCCCGCGCCCGCGACCGGACGCATGTCTACGAGCTTTACCGCGCGGGCGCCGACCACATCGTGCGCGAGCTGTTCGACAGCTCGCTGCGCGCCGGGCGCTATGTGCTCGAGGATATGGGCCTGACCGATTTCGAGGCGAACGAAATGGAGACGGCCTTCTACAAGCATGACCGCCAGACTCTTCGCGAACTGGCCGAATTGTGGCGGCCCGGCGTCCCGCTGGAAAAGAACCCCGCCTATGTCGAGCGCGCCCGAGAGCTGAACAAGGAGCTTGAGACCGCCCTGGCTACGTCGCGCGACAAGAGCGACACCGCCCCCGGGCCGAATGGTGACGGTTAAGAAAGAAAAAACCGCGCCCTCACGGGGCGCGGTTTTCCGGATTGAGACGTAAAAAGATCAGGCAGCGCGCGAAATCAGCACCTCGTCAACCTGCTGCTGCGCACGCCCTTCATCCATTCCGCCAACGGCGGCCACTTCGCGGGTCAGCCGTTCCAGTGCGGCCTCGTAGAGCTGCCGCTCGGAATAGCTCTGTTCGCGCTGATCGTCGCTGCGATGCAGGTCGCGCACCACCTCGGCGATCGAGATCAGGTCGCCGGAGTTGATCTTCTGTTCGTATTCCTGCGCCCGGCGCGACCACATGGCCCGCTTGACCTTGGCCTTGCCCTTCAGCGTGGTCATCGCCTTGGACACGACATCCGGCGTCGAGAGGGAACGCATCCCAACCTCGAAAGCCTTGTTCGTGGGCACGCGAAGCGTCATCTTGTCCTTCTCAAACGAGATGACGAACAGCTCCAGCGCGATGCCGGCGATTTCCTGCTCCTCGATGGAGACGATCTGACCCACACCATGCGCGGGATAGACCACGTGTTCGTTCGGGCGGAATTCGGATTTCTTAGCTTTGCTCATTCAGTTGCTTCCTCGCAGGGACACCCTGAACCCAGCGACAAGTGGTTCAGCCGAAAACCGAGATTTTCGGTCCGAAAACACTCATTGCGCTAGAAAACCACACCGCAGGCGAGCAGCACTGCATGTGGAATATCCGGGTCATACGTCCATTTGTGCAAACAACATAACAAAAAAAATCGGATTTTTAAAGTGCCGCAGTGCAGAAGGGCGGTTAATCCCTTCTGAACATTGCGAACAATCGACGGCTTTCGCGCAGCGCAGCGCGGGAATCCGCCCAAGCCGGCGCGAATCGGGCGTCAGCCGCCCTCGCCCGGTGATTCGGAGAAATACTTGTCCAACTTGTCGGGCTCGCCGTCGCGCTCTTCCGCCTCGGGAAGCGGATCCTTTTTCGAGATGATGACCGGCCAGGCCTCGGAGTATTTGCGATTGAACTCCACCCATTTCTCCATGTCCGGCTCGGTGTCGGGCTTGATCGCGTCGGCCGGGCATTCGGGCTCGCACACGCCGCAATCGATACACTCGTCTGGGTGGATCACCAGCATGTTCTCGCCCTCGTAGAAACAGTCCACCGGGCAAACTTCCACGCAGTCGGTGTATTTGCAGGCGATGCAGTTGTCGACGACGACATAGGTCATGCGCTTGGCCTCATTTCTCTCATCACCCGGTTAGCTAGACCACGGGCCGGGATCATTCAAGCGGCGGAAAGCGGTTAAGATCGAGACTTCGGCGTTCTTTCTTGGTCGGACGCCCTTTTCCCTCGCGGCGCGGCGGCGGAGGAACATCGTCCCGCTCGGGCGTCATGTCCGAATAGAGTGTTTGCGCCTCGGGCGCCGGACCGCGGCGCGTGCCGGGTGCCAGAATGCGGACGACCCGGATTTCACGGCCCTGGGGGAAGGTAAGCGTATCGCCCGGGCCGACGCGCTGCGCCGGCTTGGCCGCCTTGCTGCCGTTCACGCGCACATGGCCGCCCGTCACGAGTTTCGCCGCCAGCGCGCGGGTCTTGACGAACCGCGCCTGCCACAGCCACTTGTCCAGCCGGATCGCGGGTCGCGCGGCGTCGGTCACGCTATTTCCTGTCCTTCAGCCCCATCAATGCGGCCGCGAAGGGGTTGTCGGGGTCGATCGGCTTTTCCTTTCTCGGCGGGCGCGCCTGATAGGTCTTGCCGCCCTGCTTTTCGGGCCGCTTGTCGCCCGGCTTGCCCTTCCGGGGGCGCCCCTTTCCCTGGGGACGGTCGCCCCGCGGCTTGCCGCCCTGACGCCGCGGCGCCCAGGTGAACGTGTAGAAGACTTCGACCTCGGGCTTTTCCACCGTCGCATCCGGCGCTGTCCCGGCGGGCGTTTCGCCCTCGGCCACTTCGGGGATCGGCGC
>JBAVQZ010000097.1:0-6595 GCA_049694515.1 Paracoccaceae bacterium
GTGCTGCAAGGCGCGGGCGACGATGCCGCCGTGCTGCGCTGCGGCGACGGCGCGCAGGTCATCACGTCGGACCATTTCCGCGCCTTCATCGAGGATCCCTTTATGCTGGCCCGCATCGCGGCAGTCCACGCAATGGGCGACATCTGGGCGATGGGCGCGCAGCCGCAGGCCGCGCTGGCCACCCTGATTCTGCCCCGGATGCGCGACCGGATGCAGCAGCACACGCTGCGCGAGATCATGGCGGCGGCAACCGGGGTGTTCCGCGACGCGGGCGCTGATCTTGTCGGCGGGCATACCTCGGTCGGGCCGGAACTGACGGTTGGCTTCACCGTGACGGGACTGCATCCCGGCACGCCAGTCGGGTTGACGGGCGCGATGCCGGGCGACGCGCTGATCCTGACCAAGCCGATCGGCAGCGGCACCTTGTTCGCGGCCGAGATGCAGGGCCGCGCGCGGGGCGAAGACATCATGGCCGCTCTGGAGGTGATGGCCGAACCGCTGGCGGCAGCGGCGGAGGTTCTGGCCCCGGTGGCCCATGCGATGACCGATGTGACGGGCTATGGCCTTGCCGGGCATTTGCTGACGATCTTGCGCGCCTCCGGCGTGGGCGCCGATCTGCGACTTGCGGATGTGGCGTTCCTAAACGGTGCGCTGGACCTCGCCAAGGCAGGGGTCCGCTCGACGCTCTACCCCGAAAATGCGGTGATGCTGCAACAGATGATCGGCGCCGATTCCGGCGATCCGCGCTGCGCGCTGCTGCTTGACCCTCAAACCGCTGGCGGATTGCTTGCCGCGGTGCCGGAGGGACGGGCCGGGACGGTGTTGCAGGGGCTGCGCGAAGCGGGCGTGTCCGCCGCGCGGATCGGCAAGGTCACGGATGCGCCGCCGCTGATCGCTCTGCGATAGGCGCGCCTGCCTCTTGGGCCAACCCGTCGACCGCACGGGCCAGCGCCGGGGCGGCGGCGGCCAGCGCGGCCTCGTCCAGCGCGTCGAGCGGAAAAACGCACGACGGCAGATGGTCAAACCGGGCGCGCTGTTTCTCGTAGCGGGGGTCGTAATGCTCGGCCATCAGCGATTGCGCAAGGCGCTCGAACGCGCCCTCCGCGGCCATCGCCAGCCATTCCTCGATCCGTTCCTTGGGATGTTGCGGGCCAAGGGCCTTCAACGTCGTGTCGAGCCGCGCGCGGTTCTCGGTCACGTCGTCATAGGCCCGCGCGAGATAGGCCGCGCGCGCCGCTAGCGGTGCTTGCAGGACAAGGCGCGGGGCGGCTTTCATTGCCGCCCACAGGCCCGGCGGCAGGTTGATATGGCCGATCTTGCTGGACTCGCCCTCGACCAGCACGGGGCGGGACGGGTCCAACCCGCAGGCGGCGAAGGCAAGCTCGGTCTCGAACCCCTTCTGCGCGGGCTGCCCGCCCTCCATCGCCCCGAAGAGCGAGCCGCGGTGATTGGCCAGCCCCTCGAGGTCGATCACCTGCACTCCCTCGGCGGCCAGCAGGTGCAGCAGCTCGGTCTTGGCCGTTCCGGTATTGCCGTCCAGCACGACGACCGGCGCGGGCCAGGGCGCCTCGTAAAGCGCCGACTGCACCAGGCCGCGATAGCTGCGATAGCCGCCCTCGATGGTTTCGGCCTGCCAGCCCACCTGCCGCAGGATCAGCGAGAACGCCCCCGAGCGCTGACCGCCGCGCCAGCAATAGACCAGCGGGCGATAGCCGCGCGGCTTGTCGGCCAGCGCGGTCTCAAGGTGATGCGCCGCGTTGCGCGCCACCAGCGCGGCGCCCATCTTGCGGGCCAGAAACGGGCTTTGCTGGGTGTAGATCGTGCCGACGCGCGCGCGCTCCTCGTCGCTGAGCACCGGAAGGCTGATCGCGCCGGGTATGTGATCCTCGGCGTATTCGGCGGGCGAGCGCACGTCGATCACTTCGTCGAAAGGCAGATCGGCGATGTCGTCCAAGGATGTCAGCGTCACGGGCATGGCGCATTGATACGGCGTCGCGCGGCCGGCGAAAAGGGGCTGTGCGCTTTTGCTTCCTTTACGAAAGGGTTACGGTCGGCCAACAAAGTTGCAGCGGACCGACCAAGGAGGCCAGCGCATGACGCTGCACAGCAACACACCGTGGAGCAAGCTGGAAATCGGCATGGAGGCAGATGTCAGCCATGTCTGCCGGGCCGATGATTTCTATGTCTTCGCCAACTCCTCGGGCAACATGAATCCGATGCACTTGGCGAAGGCCGATGGCGATGGCGACGGCGCGCCCGAAGCGGTGGCGCCGGAGATGTGGATGGCGGCGCTTGTCTCGGGCGTGTTGTGCAATTTCCTGCCCGGCCCCGGCACGCTCTACAAGAGCGAGCGGATGGAGTTTCTCGGCCGGGCCGTCGCGGGCGACGAGATCACCGCCGGGGTCCGGTTGAAGGCCAAGGAGGATGGCAACCTGGCCGTGTTCGATACCTGGGTGGAGCACAAGGGCGGCGCCCGCATCGCCGAGGGCGAGTCGGTGGTCTACGCGCCCGAGCGGCTGATCTCGGTCGATCCGCGCGACGTGCCGGGACTGACGGTGCAGACGCATCCGCATTTCGACGCGATCCTCGCACGGGCCGAGCCATTCCCGCCGATGCCTGTCGCGGTGGTTTCGCCGGAGGACGCGGCGTCGCTGGACGGGGCGATCCTGGCCTGGCAGCACACGCTGTTGCGCCCGGTTCTGATCGGCGATCGCGCCAAGATCGACGCCGCCGCGAAAGAGATCGGCGCCGACCTGACCGGGCTGGAGGTGGTTGATGTGCCCGGCCATGCCGAGGCTGCGGCGCGGGCGGTGAAAATGATCCATGAGGGTCAGGCGCAGGGGCTAATGAAGGGCAAGCTGCATACCGATGTGCTGCTGCACGAAGTGCTCAAGCGTGAAACAGGACTCCGGACCGGGCGGCGTCTGAGCCATGTCTTCGTGATGGATGTGCCGGGGCTGGATCACCTTCTGATGGTAACCGACGCGGCGATCAACATCATCCCCGACCTCGAATGCAAGGTGGACATCGTCCAGAACGCCATCGACCTGGCCCATGCGTTGGGCAACACCACGCCCAAAGCCGGGATCCTGGCGGCGGTCGAGACGGTGAACCCGCGCATGCCCTCGACCATCGACGCGGCCGTGTTGTCGAAAATGGCCGAGCGCGGCCAGATCACCGGCGGGCTGGTGGACGGTCCGCTGGCGATGGACAACGCCATCGACCTGAAGGCCGCGCGAACCAAGGGCATCGCCTCGGCCGTGGCGGGGCATGCCGACATCCTGGTGGTGCCGAACCTGGAGACCGGGAACATGCTGGCCAAGGAGCTGACCTTCGTGGCGCACGCGCTGGCGGGGGGCATCGTTGTGGGCGCGTCCTGCCCGATCATCCTGACAAGCCGCGCCGACGACGCGAAGGCGCGCCTGGCCTCCTGCGCGGTGGCGGTCCTGCTGCGGGAATGGACCCGAGGGAAATGAGCGACGCGATTCTGACGATCAACGCGGGCTCCTCCTCGATCAAGTTCGCGATCTACGAGCATGGCGCGGAACCGCGTGAGCTGGGCCGCGGCCAGGTCGAGAAGCTGGGCACGGCCGCGCGGCTGGAGGTTCATGCCGAGGGCGCCTCGGCCGAGCGGGAGGAGATCGGCGCGGCGGATCACGACAAGGCGCTGAAAGCGATTCTGGACCATCTCGGCCCGATCCTGTCGGGGCGCCGGGTGGCGGGTGTCGGTCACCGCATCGTGCATGGCGGCCCGGATTTTGCCGCGCCGGAACGGTTGACACCGGATGTCATGAACAGGCTTGCCGGTTTCGAGGAACTGGCCCCGCTGCACCAGCCCTATAACCTAGCTGCCGTTCGCGCCGCGCAGATCGCCTTTCCCGGCGCGCTGCAGTTGGGCTGTTTCGACACCGGATTTCACCATGGCCACCCCTGGGTGAACGACACGTTCGCCCTGCCGCGCCGGCACTACGCGCAAGGGGTGCGCCGCTATGGGTTTCACGGGCTGTCCTACGATTTCATCGCGGGCGAGCTGGCCCGCCTTTTTCCTGATCTTGCGCAGGGCCGGGTGATCGTCGGCCATCTGGGCAACGGCGCGTCCATGTGCGCGCTGAAGGGCGGGCGCAGCCTGTCCTCGACGATGGGGTTCTCGGCGCTGGACGGTCTGCCGATGGGCACGCGCAGCGGGCAGATCGACCCCGGCGTTCTGCTTTACCTGATGCAGAGCGAGGGGATGAACGCCGAGGCGCTGACGCAACTGCTCTATCGCGAAAGCGGGCTCAAGGGGCTGTCGGGGATCAGTCACGACATGCGGACGCTGCTGGCCTCCGACGCGACGGAAGCGGCCGAGGCGGTTGATTACTACGTCGCCCGCATCCGCCATGCGATCGGCGGTTTGACGGCCGATCTGGGCGGGCTGGACGCGCTGGTTTTCACCGGCGGGATCGGCGAGAATTCCGACGTTATCCGTGCGCGGGTTTGCGCGGGGTTGGGCTGGCTCGGCGCCTCTCTCGACGACGCGGCCAACCGGGCGGGTGCGGCCGAGGTAGGCAACGGCGCAGTGCGCGTTCTGGTGATCCCTACGGACGAGGAGCGGGTGATCGCCCGCGCGGTGGCAGCGGCGCTGACCTGACCGGCGGCCTTTGGGCTTTTCTCTGCGGGTCCGGCGGTGCAGAGTGACCGCATGAAACTGCTTGAGAATGGATATCGGGGCCGCGGTCTGCCCGACCTGTGGCCGGACGGGCCGGTATGGCCCAGCATCGACGCGGGCCGTGTGGCCGAGTTGCTGGCGCAGTGCCCGAAAGCGGCGGAGACGCCGCTGCTGCAGGCGGGCGATCTGGCCCGCGAGGCCGGGATCGGGGAGCTTTGGCTGAAAGATGAGCGGGGCCGGATGGGCCTTGGCAGCTTCAAGGCGCTGGGCGCGGCCTATGTCATCGCGCGCCACGCGGCGGAAGGTCCGGTCGAAAACCGGACCTATGTCGCGGCGAGCGCGGGCAATCACGGGCTGTCGGTCGCGGCAGGCGCGCATGTCTTCGGCGCGCGGGCGGTGATCTTCCTGGCCGAGAGCGTACCGGAGGCCTTCGCCGACCGCCTGCGCGCCAAGGGCGCCGAGGTCGTGCGGGCCGGGACCATCTATGAGGAAAGCATGGCAGCGGCGGAGGCGGCGGCGGAGCGCGAGGGCTGGACGCTGCTGTCGGACAGTTCCTGGCCGGGGTATCTGGGGCTGCCCCGGCTGGTGATGGAAGGCTATCTTCAGATGGTGGCCGAGGCGGCGGCCCGGCTTCCCGCCCGACCCACGCATATCTTTCTTCAGGCCGGGGTCGGCGGGATGGCAGCTTCGGTTGCCGCGTATGCCCGGCATATCTGGGGCGACGACCCGCGCATCGTGGTGGTGGAGCCCGAGGTTGCGCCCGCGCTGATCGACAGCCTGCGGGAGGGGCGCGTGGTGACGACCAGCGGGCCGGTGTCGTCGATGGGGCGGCTGGATTGCAAGGTGCCGTCGCTGCTGGCGCTGGCCGGGCTGGCGCGCGATGCGGATGTGTTCACCACGATTTCGGAGGACGAGGCTGCCGCGGGCGTCGAGCATCTTGCCGCGCACGGGATCGCAACGACACCTTCGGGCGGGGCCGGAGTTGCCGGGCTTCTGGCTGCGGGGGCGCAGCGCGGTGCGCTGGGTCTGAGCGACCAGAGCCGGGTTCTGACCATTCTCTCCGAAGGGGTGGAGGCGCCCTGATGGCCCTCGCGCGCGGCTTTGCACCTTCCGAATACCGCCGTCGCACCGGCGAATTGCAGGCGGGCATGGCGGCGGCGGGGCTGGACGCGCTTCTGCTGACGACCGAGCCGGATGTCCGCTATGTCTCGGGCTTCCTGACGCGGTTCTGGGAAAGCCCGACACGGCCTTGGTTCATGATCGTCCCGGCGGACGGCAAGCCGGTCGCGGTGATCCCCGAAATCGGCGCCGCCCTGATGGCGACGACATGGATCGAGGATATCCGCACATGGCCCGCGCCCCATATTGCCGATGACGGCGTCTCGCTGCTGTCTGCGACGCTGGCGGAACTGGTGCCGGAACGGGGCCGGATCGGCCTGCCGATGGGGCACGAGACGCATCTGCGGATGCCGTTGGCCGATTTCGAAGTGCTGAAGCGGACAATCGCCCCGCGCGGTTTCGCGGACGCGACCGATGTGGTGCGCCGGGTGCGCGAGGTGAAATCGGAGGCCGAGATCGACAAGATCCGCGCGGCATGCCGCATCGCCGGCCGCGCCTTCGACAGGGTGCCGGAGTTCGCCGGGCCGGGTGTACCGCTCGACCAGGTGTTCCGCGCGTTTCAGGTCGCCTGCCTTCAGGAAGGGGCCGACTGGGTGCCTTATCTGGCCGGCGGGTCTGGGCCGGACGGATATGCCGATGTTATTTCCCCCGCGACCGACCGTCCCTTGCAGCAAGGCGATGTCCTGATGCTGGATACAGGGGCGGTGCGGGACGGGTATTTCTGCGATTTCGACCGGAACTTCGCGATCGGCCGGGCCAGCGATGCCGCGCGGCGGGCGCATGACAGGCTGTTCGCGGCGACCGAGGCGGGGCTGGCCGCGGCAAGGC
>JBAVQZ010000098.1:0-3437 GCA_049694515.1 Paracoccaceae bacterium
CTGTTTGAGTTCCAGGTTGCTGCGCGTTCTTTTTTCGAATTTTTCGTTATTTTCCGACTAAACAAGGTGATTACAAGTCATGACGGGTGGGGGACAGAGGCGGGGGCATACCTTCAGTGGTCAGCCCCTCGAAAAAAGCCTCAGGGTTGTATCGAAATGGGTCGAGGCGCTGCATGGCAAAAGCGGCCTTGACGCTGCGCTCGAATATCTCGTTGGTCTGACCGGCGCCGATTCCGGGCTTATCGCCCGCGCTGCCAAAGAAGGATCCGGGTCGAATATCGTCGCGGCCTTTGATCTTGGGGCGGGCAAAATGTTTTCTGCGGGCACTTCCCGCCCCCTCGCGCCGGAGCTTTTCGGCGCGCCATTCTACGCGGCGCGGTCCGGCTCGGTCTGGACGCTGAAAGAGCATCGCGTCGCGGCCAACGGCGCGGCCGCCGAGCAGCATTTTCAGAATTCCGGACTGCGCGACGTCGTGGCAATCTCGCTTGAGACGACGCGGGACACCACGGATTTCCTGGAACTTCACTTCAGGTCCGCCCTTGCCGAACACAATCTTCTGCTTCTCGTGACGCTGGCGCAGGAAATGTCATTGTCATGGCGTGGCAGACTGCCGGGCGTGACACAGCGGGCGATCCAGATGGCGCGGGCGCGCCATGCCCCGCGCCCCGAGACACAGGACGACGAAGAAATCCTGGACCCGGACAACCCCTACAGTCTCAGCCGCTGCGAATTCCGCATCTGCATGATGATCCGCGAGGGGATGCTGGCGCGCGCCATCGCCGACGCGCTTACCATACGCGAAGCCACGGTCAGGTCGCATCTCAGCGCGATCTACGCCAAGACCGGCGTGGCAGGTCATGTCGAGCTTTTGCATCGGCTGAATCCGCGGGACCGTGAACCGTCCTCGCCGCGTCAAAATGGTCCCCTCCTCCAGCGTCTTCCCGACACCTCGCGCAGGTCGCCGGGCATGCTGGGCTGAGTCGCGGGAAGTTTCGGTCATAGACGGGCCGGTGCGTTCTTTGCCATGATGCTGGGTATGACCGTGCCCAGGGAAACACCGACTCTTCTTTCCACGATCACCTGCCCTGAGTGCGGGTATTCCGCAACCGAGACCATGCCGACGGATTCCTGCCAGTGGTTTTACCAGTGTCGTGGCTGCGGCGTGGTGATCAGGCCGCGGCCGGGCGACTGTTGCGTATTCTGTTCTTTCGGGACGGTGCCATGCCCGCCGGTTCAGACCGGCGGGGCCTGTTGCGGCTGATTGCGTCTGGCTTGAATAGAGACGCGGAGGCTGCCGGACGCGAGCTTGGTCACTATCCCGCAGATATCGGGCCGGAATGTTGTGCAAGCGCAAAGAAGGCCGAAGCGATCGGGGCTAGTCCTTCCTCCAACGTGAATGAAACACGTGGAAGGAGAGAAAGATGCTTACACGCAGAGCTGCACTGACCGGGGCTGCATTCGTCGCGGCCTCCCCGCTGATCGCCAAGGCGGCCCATTCCGCCACCGACGCCGAGATCATGTCCACGCCGGACGATGCGCCGGTGGATATCGCGAAACTGCCGCGCCGTCGGCACAAGCTGGTGAAGCCGCCCTTCGTGCATGCGCACGAGCAGGTCGCCAGCGAAGGCCCCGTCATCAACGAGTTCGAGATGAAGATCGTCGAAAAGGAGGTCGAGGTCGAGGATGGCGTCTATATGCAGGGGATGACCTTCAACGGGTCGATCCCGGGCCCGCTCATGGTGGTGCACGAGGGCGACTATTTGGAACTGACCCTGTTCAACGCGCCGGACAACCTGATGCAGCACAATATCGATTTCCACGCCGCCACCGGCGGTCTGGGCGGCGGCTCTCTGACGTTGGTCAATCCGGGCGAGAAGACGACTCTGCGCTTCAAGGCCACGCGCCCGGGCACCTTCGTCTATCACTGCGCGCCGGGCGGCCCGATGATCCCCTGGCACGTCGTTTCGGGCATGTCGGGCGCGATCATGGTTTTGCCGCGCGACGGTCTGAAGGATCACGAGGGCATGCCGGTGACCTATGACCGGGTCTATTACATCGGCGAGAACGATTTCTACCTGCCGCGGGACGAGAACGGTGAGTACAAGCGGTTCGCCGACCCCGGAGAGGCCTATCCCGACACGCTGGAAGTGATGAAGGGGCTGGTGCCGACCCATGTGGTGTTCAACGGCAAGGTCGGCGCGCTGACCGGCGACAACGCGCTGAAGGCGGCGCAGGGTGAGCGGGTGCTGTTCATCCACAGCCAGGCCAATCGCGACACGCGTCCCCACCTGATAGGCGGGCATGGCGACCTCGTCTGGGAGCTTGGAAAATTCAACAACCCGCCCGATCGAGACCTCGAGACGTGGTTCATACGCGGCGGCTCCGCCGGGGCGATGCTGTACGAATTCCGTCAGCCCGGCGTGTACGCCTATGTCAACCACAACCTGATCGAGGCAGTGGATCTGGGCGCCACGGCGCATGTGGTGGTCGAGGGTGACTGGAACAACGACCTGATGCAGCAGGTGGTTCCGCCAACCGAATACGACGTGGCCTATGAAGGCAAGACCGCGCTGCCGTGATGGGCGCCACGCTGAAGCCTGCTTGGGGCGGCCTGTCACAGGCCGCCCCTTTTTCCGAGAGGATGACAGATGAAACCGCGTTTCCTGACGACATTGTCGCTGGCAGCTTTGGCCGCGGCAGGTCTGGTTTGCGGCACCGGTTCAATGCGCATCGCGCGCGATGCCGGGCCGCGGATCACCCGTATCGCACCGGGCGCGTTCGTCTATCGGCCAGCCGGCGAATTCCGGCGTGACGGCATGGTGGTCGATGCGCCGTTGCAGACCCGCTTCGCCGGGGCGGCGCTGGAGATCATGACATTCGCCGTCAGCCAGCGGGAATACTCGCGTTGCGTTCAGGTCGGGCACTGCGCGGGGTCCACCTCGGGCGCGGAGGCGGACCTGCCGCAGACCGAGGTCAGTTTCAATGACGCACAGGCTTATGCGGCCTGGCTGTCGCGGGAAACAGGCCGGTCCTGGCGACTGCCGACGGATGCGGAATGGGTCCGTGCCGCCGCCGAACGGTTTCGCGACGATGCCCTCGGCGATGCGGTATCAACCACCGATCCGGCCGAGCGGTGGCTGGCGCAATACAACCGAAACGTCGCGGCGCGCGACGGGGCCGAGCCCGACTTGCAAGGGCGCGGGGCGTATGACCTCAACAGCCTAGGCGTGGCGGACATGGCAGGCAATGTCTGGGAATGGACGGATACCTGCCTGCCGAACGTGCAACTGGCCATCGACGGCAAGGGCGAATCAAGCCGCACGGAATATTGCGGTGTGCGTCTGCTCGAATGGCGGCACCGCACTTTCGTCATCGACTTTGTCCGCGATGCCAGGGTCGGCGGCTGCGCTGTCGGGCTTCCTCCCGATCATCTCGGT
>JBAVQZ010000099.1:0-5755 GCA_049694515.1 Paracoccaceae bacterium
GTTCGACGCCGACGGGCTGCTGGGCCTGGCCGAGGCCGAGATGCTGGCACCACTCGACAAGGCCGCTCTGCGCGAGGTCGAGGTCGCGGCGCGGCAGGTGGCCACGGTCACCGCACTGGTGCCTTTGGCGCTTGCCGACCTGATCGCGGCGCTGAGCGCGAATCTGCGGATGATCCGGCGCATCGCCGAGATCTACGGCGGACGCTCCGGTACGCTGGGAAGCTGGCGCATCACCCGCGCGGTGCTGACCCATCTGGTGGCGACGGGAGCAGTGGCGGTGGGCGATGACATGATTCACTCGATCGCGGGCGGCGGGCTGGTCGGCAAGCTCTCGCGCCGCTTCGGCGAAGGCGTGGTCAACGGTGCCCTGACCGCGCGTGTCGGCGTCGCCGCGATGGAGGTCTGCCGCCCCATGCCCTTCATTCGTGTCCGCCGGCCCTCGGTGACCGCGCTGGTGCGCCGCGCCCTGACTGGGCTGTTCGGCGAGAGGGCTTGACCCGTGGGAAACCGCGCCGCGCGCGGGCCTTTGTCCCGCCCGACCGCCTCCTCCTCACGGGGCGGGCGCATTGTGCACTCACCCGTCGGGACGGGCGCTGGCTGCCGCACATCGCAGACCCGTTTTTCGGCATCTTGTCCTGCCCGGCCACGATGCCTATAACCGCCCCCATGAAGCAGTTTCAGGCCATCATCATTCGAATTACCGGCCCGGCGCTCTGATCCTGATGAGCCGCCGGGACAAGGCGTTCGAGCCCTCGCGCCGCACCTCCTGTTCATACGCGACAAGACCTCCGAAGGACCACGCCCCATGTGTGCCGACATGCCCGACTACAAAGACACGCTGAACCTGCCGAAGACCGATTTCCCGATGCGCGCCGGCCTACCCAAGCGCGAGCCCGGCTGGCTGGAGCGGTGGGAGGAAATCGGCGTCTATGACCGCCTGCGTGAAAAGACCGGCCGCCCGCCCTTCACCCTGCATGACGGCCCGCCCTATGCCAACGGGCACCTGCATATCGGCCACGCGCTGAACAAGATCCTCAAGGACATGGTGGTGCGCAGCCAGCAGATGATGGGCCGCGACGCACGCTATGTTCCCGGCTGGGATTGCCACGGTCTGCCGATCGAATGGAAGATCGAGGAACAGTATCGCGCGAAGGGGATGGACAAGGACAAGGTCGATGTCGTCGATTTCCGGCAGGAATGCCGCCGCTTCGCCGAGGGCTGGATCGACATCCAGCGCGACGAGTTCAAGCGGCTGGGCATCACCGGCAACTGGGCCGATCCCTACCTGACAATGGATTTCCACGCCGAGGCGGTGATCGCCGAGGAGTTCATGAAGTTCCTGATGAACGGTACGCTTTACCGCGGCTCGAAGCCGGTGATGTGGTCGCCGGTGGAAAAGACCGCGCTGGCCGAGGCCGAGGTGGAATATCACGACCATCAGAGCCACACGATCTGGGTGAAGTTCCCGGTCGTGTCCGGCGGCAACGCCGTCTTCGCGTTTGACGAGAGCGAGGAATACGACGGCGCCGACAGCGCCCTTCTGGCCGAGCAGTTGCACGAGGCCAGCGTGGTGATCTGGACCACCACGCCCTGGACCATACCGCAGAACCGGGCGATCTGTTTCAACCCGGCGATCACCTATGGCCTGTTCCGCGTCACCGAGGCGCCCGATGGCAACTGGGCGAAGCCCGGCGATTTGCTGCTGATGGCCGAGAACCTGGCCGCGGATATCTTCCGCGCCGCGCGTGTCGATGCCTTTGAATTGGTGCGCCATGTCACCCCGCAGGAGTTGGGCGGGCTGCACTGCGCCCATCCGTTCCGCGGGCTCGACGGCGCGCAGGCCGAGTGGGATTTCGACGTGCGGGTCCTGCCCGGCGAGCATGTCACGGATGACGCCGGCACCGGCTTCGTTCATACCGCGCCCAGCCACGGCGACGATGACTATCAGATCGGCCTGAAATTCGGTCTTCCGATGACCCATAACGTGCTGGAGGACGGCTCCTTCCGGCCCGATCTGCCGTTCTTCGGCGGCGAGGTCATCATCAAGCCCAACGGCAAGGAGGGCGGCGCCAACACCGCGGTGATCGACAAGCTGGCCGAGGCCGGCGCGCTGATCGCGCGCGGCAAGCTCAAGCATTCCTACCCGCATAGCTGGCGCTCAAAGGCGCCGCTGATCTATCGCAACACATCGCAATGGTTCGCGGCCATCGACAAGGCGGTGGGCGACGGGCAGGACGAATACGGGACGACGATCCGCCAGCGGGCGCTGACCTCGATCGACCAATTGGTGACCTGGACGCCCCGCACCGGGCGTAACCGTCTCTATTCGATGATCGAGAACCGCCCCGACTGGGTGCTTTCGCGCCAGCGCGCCTGGGGCGTGCCGCTGACATGTTTCGTGAAAAAAGGCGGCAATCCCGAGGATGCCGATTTCCTGCTGCGCGACGAGCGCGTGAACGCGCGCATCGTCGAGGCGTTCGAGGCCGAGGGCGCCGACGCCTGGTTCCGCGATGACGCGGCCGAGCGGTTCCTGCGGCCCGATCACGACCCGGCGGAATGGGAGAAGGTCACCGACATCCTGGACGTTTGGTTCGATTCCGGCTCGACCCACGCCTTCGTGCTGCGCGACCGCCCGGACGGGTCGGAGGACGGTATCGCCGATTTGTATCTGGAAGGCACCGACCAGCACCGCGGCTGGTTCCATTCCTCGATGTTGCAGGCCTGCGGCACGATGGGGCGCGCGCCCTATCGCGGGGTGCTGACCCACGGTTTCACGCTGGACGAGAAGGGCAACAAGATGTCCAAATCGCTTGGCAACACCGTGGCGCCCGAGGACGTGACCAAGCAATACGGGGCCGACATCCTGCGGCTTTGGGTGGCGCAGTCGGATTACACCGCCGATCTGCGGATCGGGCCGGAGATCCTGAAGGGCGTGGCGGACGGTTATCGCCGGCTGCGTAACACGATGCGCTTCCTGCTGGGCAACCTCGTGGATTTCTCGGAGGACGAGAAGGTGAACCCGGCCGACATGCCCGAGCTGGAGCGCTGGGTGCTGCACCGGTTGGCGGAGCTCGATCACAAGGTCCGCGCGGGCTATGACGAATATGATTTCCAGGGCGTGTTCCAGGCGGTGTTCAACTTCGCCACTGTGGACCTGTCGTCGTTCTATTTCGACGTGCGCAAGGACGCGCTTTATTGCGATGCCGACGACAGCCTGGCGCGGCGTTCGGCCCGCACGGTGCTGGACCTGCTGTTCCACCGGCTGACCACCTGGCTGGCGCCGGTGCTGGTCTTCACGATGGAAGAGGTCTGGCTGGAGCGGTTCGCCGGCGAGGGCAGCTCGGTTCACCTGATGGACATCCCCGAAACGCCGGCTGACTGGCTGGACGAGCCGCTGGCGGCGAAATGGGCGGCGGTGCGCCGCGCCCGGCGCGTGGTGACCGCGGCGCTTGAGATCCAGCGGCGCGACAAGGTGATCGGCGCCGGCCTGGAGGCCGCGCCGGTGGTTCACGTGGCCGACCCTGACATGCTGGCGGCGTTGAAATCTGTGGATTTCGAGGACGTCTGCATCACCTCTTCGATCTGGCTTACCTCCGATCCGGCCCCGAACGAGGCGTTCCGCCTGCCCGAGGTGGAAGGTGTCGGCGTGGTGTTCGAGACCGCCGAGGGCGAGAAATGCCTGCGCTGCTGGAAGATCCTGTCCGACGTGGGCGCGCATTCCCATCCCGGGGTCTGCGGGCGCTGTGACCAGGCGCTCGGTTAGGGGCGTGGATCAGTCGCGCGGCGGAACGATCTGCTGCGCGATCCCCACGAACAGAAGATAGGGCGTGGTCAGGATCAATCCCCATAGCGCCCAGCTTGTCGGGTGGAAATCGACCCAGGCGGCCCAGCCCGCGAACCCGGTCCATGCCAACGCCACCGGAAGCGAAAGCGCGCGCCAGCGCTGGGTGCGCACCGGGTGGATGAACTTCAGCGGCGTGAACATGGCGATGGCCAGCAGCGCCACGATCGCCAGGATAATCCAGAATCCCGGCTTCAACGCGAACAGCACCAGCACCACCATGTTCCAGCAACCCGGAAAACCGGCGAAGGAATTGTCCTTGGTCTTCATCCGCGTGTCCGAAAAATAGATCACGCTGGCATAGGTGATCATGATGATCGCGACCCAGCCGGTCCAGCCCGGCATCAGGTCGGACTTGAACAGCGCGAAGGCCGGGATGAAGACATAGGTCAGGTAATCGATGATCAGGTCCATCAACACACCATCGATGGCGGGCGCGTATTTCTTGACCTCGAATTTCCGGGCGAGCGGGCCGTCGAACCCGTCCACGGCGAAGGCCACGACCAGCCACAGGAACATCATGCCCCATTTCTGGTCCGAGGCGTAGAGCAGAGCCAGCATCGCGAAGACCGCGCCGGTCGCGGTGAGCAGGTGAACAAGAAGGGCACGGATCGCGGGTGTCATGCGTCTGTCATGACGGAAAGCCCGCATCGTTGCAATCCATGCGGCGTCCTGCCCGCCTGTTCAGCGGGGTGCGGCGGGGACCTCGGTCACATCGGAAAGCGCGCGCCGCGGCGCGGCCGGAATGTCATCGGCCGGCGTACCCATCCGGAACAGGATCTGCGGCATGCCGTGGCATCTGGCCAGGCCCTGCAGTTTCGGCCGCAGCACGGGCATCTGGATCGGCTGATTGAGATAGGAGGCCTGGAGCCCCATGCCGCATGCGGCCAGCAATATGCGTTCCAGCGCCTGCCCCGCCTTCAACCAGGCGCCCTCGGTGTCGTCGTCGGTCCCGATCAGCGCCAGCAGCGGAGAGGCCTCGGACAGGTCGCTGTCCTTCGCGGCGACCCCGTTCCCCATGTCGAAGCTGCGCACGATCAGTTGCGCCACCGGCGCCACCAGCCAGGGCAGGGTCAGCCCATCGCCTTTTCGGCGAGGATGCATCCAAGCGGCCAGTTCCCGGCGCCAACTGGGATTCGCCCATTGCATCGCATCGCCCTCGGCGATCAGATCGGCGACATGGGCGCGCACAACGCCGCCCTCGATCGCTTCGAACCATGCGCCCTCGCGCTTCGCCTCGGATGCGAGGGCCGAAATTGTGTCCTGCGACACCGGCGTGTCGGCGAATGCCTTGCGATAGGTGCGGCGCGCGGCAATGGCCGCGGCGAGGTGGGCGTCATCCTCCTGCGGTTCAGAATCGGGGTCGAGCGTCGCGACGGCCAGAAGATCGGGATCGCCCCGGTCCGGCAGCACGTCAACCACGACGGCGAACCCTTCGGCCGCAGCGGCGGCGCGCAGGTTCATCAGGGCGCAGCCGCAGCTGATGGTCAGTTCCCGGTCGTCGGGATCGTTGACGGGCAGCGCTCGGGTCCGGTCGGCGTGCAGCACGATCCGTCGCCCATCGACCTCGAAGATCCACGGCTGGGTGTTGTGGCTGGATGGCGCGCGCACGGCCTGCGCCAGGATTGCGTCGATCTGATCGCGGGACGGATTGGACATTCAACGCTCCTTGCGAAAACGCGGTCGGCTCAATCTGCACGCGCGATCGGGATTCGGAAACAGGCAGGCGCGTCCATCAGGCCTTGGGGTGGGCTTTCTCGTAGGCTTCCATCAGGTGTGCGGTATCGACGGCGGTATAGGCCTGCGTGGTGGAAAGCGAAGCGTGGCCCAGAAGCTCCTGGATCGCACGCAGGTCGCCGCCGGCGCCCAGCAGATGCGTCGCGAAGCTGTGCCGCATCGCGTGGGGCGTGGCAC
>JBAVQZ010000100.1:0-7348 GCA_049694515.1 Paracoccaceae bacterium
CCACAGGCTGGCCGATCAGATCGGCGACGCGTTGGAAAAAGGCCATATCCGCCCGCTGTTTCAGCCGCAGATCTCGACCGACACCGGCGCGGTGACAGGGGTCGAGGCGCTGGCCCGCTGGCGTCAGCCGGGGCGCAGCCCGATCCCCCCGGCCGAGTTTCTTCCGGTTATCGAAAAGGCCGGTCTCGCAGAACGGTTGAGCGAGGAGATCCTGTTCGGCGCGCTGTCGGCGCTGCGCGGCTGGGACCAGGCCGGCGTCATCGTTCCCGCGGTCGGCGTCAATTTCTCGGGCGAGGAGTTGCGCAATCCGAAACTTGTGGACCGCATCGGCTGGGAACTTGACAGGTTCGGTCTGGAACCCGCGCGCCTTACGGTGGAGATCCTGGAAACGGTCGTGTCCTCCGCTGGCGACGACATGGTCACGCGCAACATCGCCGCGCTGTCCGGCATGGGCTGCGGCATCGACCTTGACGATTTCGGCACGGGGCACGCGTCGATCGCGTCAATCCGGCGCTTCGCGGTCGCGCGGCTGAAGATCGACCGCTCTTTCGTCACGCGGGTCGACCGGGATCGCGCGCAACAGGACATGGTCGCCGCGATCCTGACGATGGCCGAGCGGCTGGGGCTGGAGACCGTCGCCGAGGGGGTCGAAACGGCCGGCGAGCACGCGGTTCTGGCGCAACTTGGATGCGATCACGTGCAGGGTTTCGGCATCGCCCGGCCCATGACCTTCGAGGACGGGATCGCCTGGATGGGCAAGCATGACGCGAAGCTGGGCAAGACCCCAACGCTCGGCCGCCGCGCAGGGTAGCGGACAAAGACGCCGCGACGGGAAAACCGCTTGACCTTCCGTTCCCCGTTCTGTTGAACCACCATCACCTTCCCAAGGACAGATGGCGGCCTCTCATGGACGATCAGAACAAGAACCTCATTCTCGCAACGGCGCTCAGTTTCCTGGTGATCCTCGTCTGGTTCTTCATGTTCCCGCCAAAGGATCAGGCCCCGGACGCCACCGCGACGCAGCAGACCGCGGGTCAGACCACCGAGTCCGCGCAGAAGCCCGAGGCCGCAACCGCACCGCCCACCTCGGAAGAAACCGGACAGGCGCCCGCGGAAACACCGCCATCGGCCGCCGCCAACGCCGTCGCCGACGCGCCGCGGATCGCCATAGAGACGCCGAGCCTGAAAGGCTCGATCTCGCTGGTCGGCGGGCGCATCGACACCCTGTTGCTGACCGACTATCACGAGACGCTCGATCCCAACTCGCCCAATGTCGGCCTGCTCGCCCCGGTCGGGTCCGAGAAACCCTATTACGCGCTCTATGGCTGGGCGCCGGCAGGCGGCCTGTCGCGCGACGCAGTGCCGGGGCCGGAAACCACCTGGACGCAGCAGAGCGGCGACACGCTGCGCCCCGGCAGCCCGGTCACGCTGCGCTGGGACAATGGCAACGGCCTGATCTTCCACCGCACCATCGCGGTGGACAAGGATTTCATGTTCTCCATCACCCAGAGCGTCGAGAACACCACCGGCGCCGCCGTGCGGATGGCGCCCTACGGTATTGTCGCCCGCCACGGCAAGCCGGAATCGCGGCAGTTCTTCATTCTCCACGAAGGGGTCGTTCGCCAGGACGACAACACGCTGGAGGAGATCAAGTATTCCAAGATGCCCGACATGGACTTCGTGGATCGCGAGGGCGCCAAGGCCGAGATCGTCAAGGTCGAGACCAACGGCTGGGTCGGTTTTACCGACAAGTACTGGATGACCACGCTTATCCCGCAGCCCGGCCAGGCCTTCACCTCGGTCGCGAAATACCTGGACAAGGCAGACATTTACCAGGTCGAGACCCGCCTGCCGGTGGTCGATATCGCGCCGGGGCAAACCGCGCAGGCCGGCACGATGCTGTTTGCCGGCGCAAAGGTGTGGGAGACCATCCGCCACTACCAGAACGACCTGGGGATCAAGAACTTCGTCGACTCGATCGACTGGGGCTGGTTCTTCTTCCTGACCAAGCCGATTTTCCAGGTACTGCACTTCCTCAACGGGCTGATCGGCAACATGGGCTGGTCGATCATCGGGCTGACCATCTTCCTCAAGGCGCTGCTGTTCCCGCTGGCCTACAAATCCTACTCGTCGATGGCCAAGATGAAGGAACTGCAGCCCGAGATGGAAAAGCTGAAAGAGCGCGCCGGGGACGACCGCCAGAAGCTTCAGCAAGAGATGATGCAGCTTTACAAGAAAGAGAAGGTGAACCCCGCCTCGGGCTGCTTGCCGATCCTTATGCAGATCCCGATCTTCTTTTCGCTCTACAAGGTGATTTTCGTCACGATCGAGTTGCGTCAGGCGCCCTGGATCGGCTGGATTCGCGATCTGTCGGCCCCCGACCCGTCGTCGATCCTCAACCTGTTCGGCCTGCTGCCCTATGCCCCGCCGGGGCCGGGCTCGGCTCTGGCGATCCTGTCGCTGGGCGTGCTGCCCATCCTGCTGGGGATCTCGATGTTCCTCCAGCAAAAGCTGAACCCGGCGCCCACCGACCCGGCGCAGAAAATGATCTTCGCCTGGATGCCCTGGGTGTTCATGTTCATGCTGGGCCGCTTCGCCAGCGGACTTGTGCTGTACTGGATCACCAACAACACAATCACCTTCACCCAGCAATACATCATCATGCGGATTCAGGGCTACAAGCCGGACGTGTTCGGCAACATCAAGTCCACCTTCCGCAAGACGCCGAAATCGGAAAAGAAGTGATGCGGCGGGCCGGCCAGCCGGGGGCGGAGCGCTGATGCAACTGCCCTTCCCCATCGCGGAAGAACCCGACGCCGCGACGGCGGAAAAGGGCCGCAAGCTCTTTGCGGGTCAGACAGATTTCGTCAAGGGCGTGGTGGCGATGGACGGCCTGCCGCCCGCCGACCGGCTGGAGGTCTGCTTCGCCGGGCGCTCCAACGTCGGAAAGTCCAGCCTGATCAACGCGCTGACCGGGCGCAAGGGTCTGGCGCGGGCCTCCAACACACCCGGCCGCACGCAGGAGATCAACTTCTTCACCCTGGCCGATGGACGCTACTTGGTCGATCTGCCTGGCTATGGCTATGCCAACGCCCCGCTGCCGGTGGTCGAGAAATGGCAGCGTCTGCTCAAGGCCTATCTGTCGGGCCGCCAGACCCTGCGCCGCGCCTTCGTTCTGATCGACGCCCGCCACGGCGTGAAGCCGGTCGACGAAGAGATCCTGACCCTTCTCGACCGCGCGGCCGTCACCTTCCAGGTGGTGCTGACCAAGGCCGACAAGCTGAAGACGGCCGAGCGTGACAAGGTATTGGCGCAGGTGCGCGGCGCCCTGGCCAAACATCCCGCAGCTTTCCCCGAGATCGTCGTGACCAGCTCGGAAAAGGGTGACGGCATCGCCACCCTGCGCGCAATCATCGCCACCCTGCAATAGACCCCCGGGCCAAGCGCCCTTGCCGCCCCTGCGGCGGCAGGCTACCAAAAGGGTACGCAAGGACCCGAGCCAATGAAAAAGCAGACCGCCATGACCCGCGACTGGATCGCCACCGCCCGGACCCTGTCCGAAGCGCTCCCCTACCTGCAACGCTATGACAATGCCACCGTGGTCATCAAGTTCGGCGGCAACGCGATGGGCGACGACGAGGCGATGGACACTTTCGCCCGCGACGTGGTGCTGATGCAGCAGGTCGGCGTGAACCCGGTGATCGTGCATGGCGGCGGGCCGATGATCAACGAGATGCTGGACAAGCTGGGCATCAAGTCGGATTTCGTCGGCGGCAAGCGCGTGACCGACGCGGCAACCGTCAAGGTCGTCGAGATGGTCCTGTCCGGCCTGGTCAACAAGCGCATCGTGCAAGCGATCAACCGCCAGGGCGGCCGGGCGGTTGGCCTGTCGGGCAAGGACGCCAACCTGATGATCTGCGACCAGGCCGACCCGAAGCTGGGCTTCGTCGGCAGCCCGGCCGAGATGGACACCGGCGTTTTGAAACAACTGTTCGAGGCGGGAATGATCCCGGTCGTCGCCCCACTCGGCGCCGGCCGCAATGGCGAGACGTTCAACGTCAACGGCGACACGGCGGCGGGCGCCATCGCCGCCGCCCTGAAAGCCGACCGCCTGTTGCTTTTGACCGATGTCGCGGGGGTGAAGGATTCGACCGGCGAGGTGGTGACCGAACTGACGCCGGACCAGATCCGCGTCCTCACCGAGGAGGGCGTGATCGCCGGCGGCATGATCCCGAAGACGGAAACCGCGCTCGCGGCCATCGCCGGGGGGGTGCGCGCGGTCGTCATCCTCGACGGGCGCGCGCCAAATGCCTGCCTTCTGGAGCTTTACACCGAGCACGGCGCGGGTTCGCTGATCCGCCAGCCGCGTTAGGGCGATGCGCCGGTATCAGGCCGTTCAGGCCCGAATCCGGGCCGAGGCGCTGGACATCTTCGGCGCCTTCCACCCCGACCCCGCCGACGATGCGCCCAAGGGCTGCGCCACGCTGCTGCTGCTCGGCCCGTATGAACCGGGATTCTGGCCTCATGTGACCACGGCGCCCGAATTCGCGGATGGCGCGCCCGATCCGCTCGACCGATGGTCGGCCCGCGTGGTCGGAGCGCTGGCGGAGGAGCTTGACGCCACGCCGCTCTTCCCTTTCGGCGCGCCCGCGCGCCCGTTCATCCGCTGGGCCTTGCGCTCGGGCCGTGCCTGGGTCTCGCCGGTCTCCATGCTGGTGCATGACCGGGCAGGGCTGATGCTGTCCTATCGGGGCGCGCTGGCGCTGCCCGAAAGGCTGGAACTGCCGCCAGCGCCGCCCTGCCCCTGCGACGGCTGCGCGAAGCCCTGCATGACCGCCTGTCCCGTCGAGGCCTTCGCGGCGGGCACCTATGACCTGGGGGCCTGTCACGGCTTTCTCGACACCTCGGCGGGCGCCGATTGCATGACGCGGGGCTGCGCCGCGCGCCGGGCCTGTCCGGTGAGCCGAAGCTATGGCAGACTGCCCGCGCAATCCGCGTTCCACATGGCCCGCTTCCACCCATGACCCTGCGCCTCATCCTCGTTCGCCACGCCAAGTCCAGCTGGGCCGACCCGGGCCAGCCAGACCAGGACCGGCCGCTGAACAAGCGCGGGCGGAAGGCGGCGGCGGCCATGGGCGCGTGGCTTGCGGCGCGGGACTGTTGCCCGGCCGAGGTTGTCACCTCCCCCGCGCGCCGCACGCTGGAAACATGGGAACGGATGGCCCCCGCCTTCCCCGCCGATACGCTGATGCGACGCGAGCCGGCACTTTACGACGCTGACCCCGAGGCGATGGTTGCCGTGCTGCGCCACTGCGCGGTGACTCCGGTGCTGATGCTGGGTCACAATCCCGGCATTTCCGAGTTTGCTGCATCTCTGCTTAAGCAAACCCCGGACCATCCGAAATTCGCCACATACCCGACCTGTGCCGCGCTGATCGCGGATTTCGAGATCGAGGATTGGGCCGATCTGCGCCCGGGCACCGGCAGGGCGGTGGATTTCGTCACGCCGTCCGATCTGAGCGACTGACACGAAAGCCCCCGGCGGAACGGCCGGGGGAGATCGTCGCGAAGAACCGGTTCAGTGCCCCAGTATCTGGCTGAGGAACATTTTGGTGCGGTCCGATTTGGGGTTGTTGAAAAACTCCTCGGGCTCGTTCTGTTCCACGATCTGGCCCTGGTCCATGAAGATCACCCGGTTCGCCACCTGGCGGGCAAAGCCCATCTCGTGCGTCACGCAGAGCATGGTCATCCCCTCCTCGGCCAGCTCGATCATGGTGTCGAGAACCTCCTTGATCATCTCGGGGTCCAGCGCCGAGGTCGGCTCGTCGAACAGCATGATCCGCGGCATCATGCACAGGCTGCGCGCGATCGCCACGCGCTGCTGCTGACCCCCCGAAAGCTGGCCCGGATACTTGTGAGCCTGTTCGGGGATCTTCACCTTTTCGAGGAAATGCATCGCCGTTTCCTCGGCTTCCCTTTTGGGAATCTTGCGCACCCAGAGCGGCGCCAGCGTGCAGTTCTCGATGATCGTCAAATGCGGGAACAGATTGAAGTGCTGGAACACCATGCCGACCTCGCGCCGGACCTTGTCGATGTTCTTCAGGTCCGAGGTCAGCTCGATCCCGTCCACGACGATCCGGCCCGCCTGGTGTTCCTCCAGCCGGTTGATACAGCGGATCAGCGTCGATTTGCCCGAACCCGAAGGTCCGGCGATGACGATGCGCTCGCCGCGATTCACGGTCAGGTCGATGTCGCGCAGCACGTGGAACGCGCCGAACCACTTGTTCATGCTGTTGATCTCGATGGCGACTTCGTCGGAGACCGTCAGCTTGCTGCGGTCCACTTCGCGATCGGTTGCAAGTTCAGACATTACGTCACTCCTTTAGCGATGGCCTGTCTGAAGCTTGCGCTCCAGATACATCGAGTAGCGGGACATGGAAAAACAGAAGATCCAGAACATCGCCGCGATGAAGGCATAAAGCTCCCACAGGATGCCGTTCCATTCGGCATTGGCGCGGATGGCGTTGGAAAAGCCCAGCGGATCCAGAAGCGAGATGATCGACACCAGCGTGGTGTCCTTGAACAGCCCGATGAAGGTGGACACGATGCCGGGGATCGAGATCTTCAGCGCCTGCGGCATGATGATGAGCCGCTGCGCCTTCCAGTAATCCAGGCCCAAGGCATCGGCCGCCTCGTACTGACCCTTGGGCAGGGCCGCCAGGCCGCCGCGAATCACCTCGGCCATGTAGGCCGACGCGAACATGGTCACCATGATCATCACCCGCAGGATGATGTCGAAATCGGTGCCCGGCGGCAGGAAGATGTTCAGCAGCGTCGAGGCGACGATCAGCAGGGTGATCAGCGGCACGCCCCGGATGAACTCGATGAAGCCCACGCAAAGCGTCTTGACGATGAACAGGTCCGACCGGCGGCCGAGCGCGAGCACGATTCCGATCGGGAACGAGCAGACGATACCGGTCACGCCGATGCTGATCGACAGCATGAAACCACCGAACTTGCGGCTGACCACGGGCTCCAGCCCCAGCGGGATGACCGACTGGATCGCCGAACTGACCGTCCCGGTCAGGAAAAGCCACCACAGGATCGCCGCGAGCACCGACAGGATGATCGCCGCCAGTGACCCCAGTCGCGCATCGACAGCCCGGAAGACGCCGTAGCCGATCGCGAAGCCGGCGATCACGACGATATGCGTCCAGATCGAACCGCCCCACATCAGCCAGACCCCGATGAACGGGTAAAGCGCCGAAAACGCCAGCATCCGCGCCGGAAGCCCCGGAAACAAGATCGGCGCCACGGCGACGGCAAGCAGGATGAACGCCAGAATCGG
>JBAVQZ010000101.1:0-1625 GCA_049694515.1 Paracoccaceae bacterium
CAAGCCGATTGAGGGTCATTTCAGCGCCTCCAGCTTGGCGGGGTCGAAATCGGCCTCACGCTTGTAAGTGACGCCACCGTCCTTGTCGTAGCTCAGAGTTATGCCCGCAGACTTAAGCGCATCGCGAAGCGTATCTGCACGAGCGAAATCCTTTTGAGCGCGCGCCGATTTCAATTCGTCGATCAGTTCCTTGATCCTGTCTCGGGCTGTTTCTCCCGCTACCATCCAGTCGAAAGCTGCCTGATCTCCGGCGTCGACTTCAAGCAGCAGCCCAAGGAACTCCATCCCGGCGCGCAAGCCTGCCATATCATCGGATTTCCAGCAGCGCCGAAGCTCCGTGATCGCTCCGTGCGTGTTCAGGTCATCCGCCAATGCCTCTATCAACCCTTGAGGCACATCCGCCGAGTCTGGTTTCGCATTCCCAATTCCGAGAGCCCACTTTTCAAGCTCTTCAAAGGACTCCCTCGCCTTCTCCTCGGTCCAGTCCATCGGCTTGCGGTAATGGGTGGACAGGAACACGAAGCGGATCACCTCGCCCGGCACTTTCCAGCCGCCGCTCCAGTTTCCGTCCAGCAAATCCCGCACGGTGAAGAAATTGCCCAGAGACTTGGACATCTTCCTGCCCTCGACCTGCAGCATCTCGTTATGCAGCCAGACATTGGCCATGCGGTCGGTGTGATTGGCGCAGCAGCTTTGCGCGATCTCGTTCTCGTGGTGCGGGAACATCAGGTCGTTGCCGCCGCCGTGGATGTCGAAGGTCTCGCCCAGCAGCGCCCGGGCCATCGCCGAGCATTCGATATGCCAGCCAGGCCGGCCGCGGCCGACGCTTTTTCCTTCCCAAACCGGCCCGTCCCACCCCGGCTGATCGTCGGTCGAGGGCTTCCACAGCACGAAATCCATCGGGTTGCGCTTGTAGGGCGCGACCTCGACCCGCGCGCCGGCGATCATGTCCTCGACCGTGCGGCCCGACAACTCGCCGTAGTGCTCTTTCCAGCTGTCCACCTCGAACAGCACATGCCCCTGCTCCGCATAGGCATGCCCGCCTTCGATCAGCGTCTCGATCATCGCGACCATCTGCTTGATGTAATCCGTGGCGCGCGGCATCTGCGTGGGCTGCAACGCGCCCAGCGCGCCCATGTCGTCGAGGAACCACTGCGTCGTCTCGGCGGTGATCTGGTCGATCGGGCGGCCGGTCTCTTCGGCGCGCCTGATGATCTTGTCGTCCACGTCGGTGAAATTGCGGACATAGGTGACATGATCGGGGCCATAGACATGGCGCAACAGCCGGAAAAGCACGTCGAACACCACCACCGGCCGCGCATTGCCCAGATGCGCCCGGTCATAGACCGTCGGGCCGCAGACATACATACGCACCTTTTTTTCCTTAGAGGGGATCGAGTCGTCCTGCCAGTCCAAGGGCACGAACGGCTCAGGTTCGCGACTCTTGGAGGCTGTATTCCTCAGTCGGATTGGATGTTCACTCATGCGTTCGTCCTTCGCGCGGTCCCGCGCGGGCTTTAGCAAGTTCAGTTCGGATTGGAAACTGTCAGACCGGCCCGCGCGACATGTGTCAGCGGGTAATAATGCAGCAGCAGATGATGGCGGTGCGTGCGGTCATGCAAGTC
>JBAVQZ010000102.1:0-1910 GCA_049694515.1 Paracoccaceae bacterium
GTGAAAGCGCTTAGTTGTTCACCAGCGGGCAGCCGCCATCGGCCAGCGAGGCATAGGCCTCGTCGCCGGGAATGGTGCGAACCACCTTGGCAACGTTCCAGGGATCATCCTGCGCGTCCTGCACCTGAAGCAGGTACATGTCGTGAACCAGCAGGCCATCCTGGCGGATCTGACCGCCCTTGGCGAAGAAATCGTCGATCTTCATCTTGCCAAGCTCGGCGCGCACCGCATCGGAGTCATCGGTGCCCGCCGCTTCGATCGCTTTCAGATAGGCCATCGTCAGCGAATAGTCGGCGGCATGCGGGAAGGTCGGCGCTGCGTCGCCCGAATACTTCATGTACTTCTCTTTCCAAGCGCGCGAGGCGTCATCCGAATCCCAGTACCAGGCGGTGGTGAAGTTCAGGCCCTTCGCGACATCCGTGCCGAGGCTCTTGACGTCGGAAATGAGCACCAGCATCCCGGCCAGCTGCTGCCCGCCCTGCACGATGCCGAATTCGTTGGCCTGCTTGATCGAGTTGACGGTGTCCTGGCCGGCATTCGCAAGGCCGATGACCTTGGCGCCCGAGGCCTGGGCCTGCAGCAGGTAGGACGAGAAGTCGGTCGATGCCAGCGGCACGTCGGAACTGCCGAGGACCTCGCCGCCCAGCTCCTTCACAACCGCCGCGGTGTTGTCCTGAAGAGCATGGCCGAAGGCGTAGTCGGCGGTAATGAAATACCAGCTGTCACCGCCGTTCTTGACCACCGCGGTCGCCGTGCCGACCGGCAGGGCGTGGGTGTCATAGCCGTAGTGGATACCGTACTTCGTGCAGGCCGATCCGGTCAACTCGCTGGTCGCGGCGCCGGTCGCCATGGTGATGACCTTCTTCTCCGAGGCCACCTTCTGAACGGCGAGCGCGACGGCCGAGTTGGTGAGGTCGGTGATCATGTCCACCTTGTCCTCGTCGATCCACTGGCGCGCAGTGGCGGACGCCACATCGGCCTTGTTCTGGTGGTCGGCCGAGATGACCTCGATCTTCTTGCCAAGGACGGTCCCGCCGAAATCCTCGACCGCCATCTTGACGGCCGCCACGGCGCCGTCGCCGCTGAAGCCGGTCGAGTAAACGCCCGACATGTCTCCGAGGACGCCGATCTTGACGACATCATCGGAAACGCCGTCCGCGGCCATGACCGCTCCGGCCGACGCCAGAAGCGCCGCCGCAGTCACACCTGCACTAAACATAGATTTCATGAATAATTCCTCCCGGGTTCACGACGCGATTCGAGGGTGAGGGCCGTCCGGAACTCTTAAGCTCCAAGACAGCACCGGCATGCTCCCATCGCTCCTCGTGTGTTCATGTCGGTTTCATACCAGAGCCTGCATTACAGGCTCGCGAGCTACATGTAGAGCTAAGGGAACCGCCCCGCAAACAGAAAATTTAAGCCTTTCATCACCGTCGTGAACCGCAAATGCCTTCGAATCGGGGATGGCGATCAAGATCGCGTCAATTCCAGTGGCCTTCCCGGTTCGTGCACGCCGGATAGTCAATCTTGCGCCCGGCAACCGCGTTGCCGTCCCGCCATGTGTTGGGCGCGTCGACACAGAGGCCTGAGGAGGATCGGGCCTTTCGCTCCACCTCTCCCTCCTCGTATAAGCTGCATAACAGGGCGCGGTGGGACTGGCGGTTGAACCGCGCACGGGGTCGGGCAGGATCATGCGGTTCCGCCTGCGCGGCACCCGCCTAGATTCGACGGAAACCGCGCGAGGTTCCAGATGCAGCCCTTCGCCTTCAACACGACCAAGTCGATCGTCTTCCGCCCCGGCGCCGCGGCGGCGCTGGCAGAGACAGCGGGCGCGCTGCTGGGCGCGCGCGTGCTTTTCGTCACCGATCCCGGCCTGCGAAAACTGGGGCTTTGCGACCCGGCGCTGCAGT
>JBAVQZ010000103.1:0-2942 GCA_049694515.1 Paracoccaceae bacterium
CATCGGCATGGGCGTGTCGGGCGGGGCCGAGGGTGCGCGCCACGGCCCCTCGATCATGGTCGGCGGCCCCGAGGGGCAGTACGAGGCGATCCGCGACGTGGTCGAGGCGATCGCCGCCCCCTATGACGACAAGCCCTGCGCGGCGCATCTGGGGCCGGACGGGGCCGGGCATTTCGTCAAGACCGTGCACAACGGGATCGAATATGCCGACATGCAGCTCATCGCCGAGGTGTTCGACTGCCTGCGCGACGGCGGCGCCCGCAGGATGACGGAGATCGCGACGCTGTTTTCCGACTGGAACACCGGCCCGCTCAATTCCTACCTGGTCGAGATCACGGCGAAAATCCTGGGCACCGCCGATCCCGAAACCGGCCAGCCGGTGGTGGATGTCGTCCTCGACCGCGCGGGCCAGAAGGGCACCGGCCGCTGGACGGCGATCGAGGCGCTGCGGCTGGGCCGCTCGCCCTCGGTAATCGAGGCCGCGGTGGGCGCGCGCAGCTGGTCGGCCGAGAAGGCGGTGCGCGAGACCGGCCAAAATCTCTTCATGGGACCCGACGAGGTGCTCGGCGCGCCCGCGCTCGACGCCGATCTGGAGGCTGCGCTTCTGGCCGCGCGCATCATCGCCTATGCCCAGGGTTTCTCGGTGCTGGCCGCCGCCTCGGACGAATATCAGTGGGACCTCGACATGGCCCGCATCGCCGAGATCTGGCGCGCGGGTTGCATCATCCGCTCCGGGCTTCTGGACGACATCGCGCTGGCCTTCCGAAACGATCCGCCGCAGGGGCAGATGATCTTCGCGCCGTTCTTCGTGGAACGGCTGGAGGCCTGCATGCCGGGGCTGCGCCGCGTGGTTGCGCACGGCGCCAAGGCGGGGCTGCCCATGCCCGCGCTCTCGGCGGCGCTGTCCTGGTTCGACACCATGCGCCGCGCCTGCGGACCGGCCAGCCTGATCCAGGCGCAGCGCGACTTCTTCGGCGCGCACGGTTTCGAGCGGGTGGATGCCGAAGGCGAACATCACGGCCCCTGGGCCTGAATCGCGCGACGCCTCTGGAACCGCGCGACGCCTCTGGACGTTTATGGCGTCAATGTGGCTCCGGCGCGATTGCGGGCAGGACATTCGGACCGAGGGTCGGGACCACGCTGATCCGGATGGTACTCTTGAACAACGCGCTCCGGCGCCTTCTGACGCGGAAAAACCCCGGCCATGCGCACCGTGCGCGAGGGCCGCTGGCCGTTGCTAGCCGGTCGGATTGGAGCCTTTCCCACCTGTTCGGTTTTCGTGTTTCGGCGGGACAGCGCCTTTCCCGTCTGGACGACTGTCCACGCCGCTCCCATATGCCGGCCTGACAACGGACCAAAACGGGGAAGAAAGCCGTGCCAATCCACGAACGTATGCAACGTCTCATCAATCACGATTTCTTCCGGTCTTTCATCCTTGGAGTGATCCTTTTCAACGCCGCGATTCTCGGCCTGGAGACCTCGCAAACGGCGATGGACCGGTTCGGCCCGTTGATACTCGCGCTGGACGCGCTGTGCCTGTCCATTTTCGTTCTGGAACTTGCGGTGAAGATCTTCGTGCAGCGCCGGCAGTTCTTCCGCGACGGCTGGAACAACTTCGACTTCATCATCGTCGCCGTGGCCCTGGTTCCGTCCGCCCAAGGGCTGTCGGTGTTGCGCGCCCTGCGAATTTTGCGGCTGTTCCGCGTGATCTCCGTCTCGCCCACCATGCGCCGGGTGGTGGAGGGGTTGATCAACGCGTTGCCCGGTATGGGGTCGGTGTTCCTGTTGATGGGGCTTGTGTTCTACGTCGGGTCGGTGATGGCGGCGAAACTGTTCGGGTCCACTTTCCCGGAATGGTTCGGCACGCTGGGCAAAGCCGCCTATTCCCTGTTTCAGATCATGACCTTAGAAAGCTGGTCGATGGGCATTGTGCGCCCGGTTATGGAGGTCCACCCCTACGCCTGGCTGTTCTTCGTCCCCTTCATACTGATCACGACCTTCGTTGTGGTAAACCTTGTTGTCGGCCTTGTCGTGAACTCGATGCAGGATGCGCACCATGCCGAGGCCGATGAACGCACCGACACCTATCGGGACGATGTGATCGGTCGGCTTGAGGCGATCGAACGGCTCCTGAAAGACCGCTGACGAAAGCAGATCTTCCACCGCCAGAAAATTTTGAACAAGTCGACCTGATCGGCGCCGGAGGTTCCGGTTCGTCCTGGTTTCAGTCTTTGCCGCTGTCTTCCGCCCGGGCAAGCGGCGTTCACAGTACAAGGCCGCGAACGTCAGCCTGGTGGCAGAGCCGGCCAGAACCGAGATCGAGATGCTTGCGAACCTCATGACCGAGGACGGCGCATGTGTCACGAATCCGTGCTGCGAGGGGGTTCGATGCCTTCGACAGAGTCCAGCGGCCCCCCGCGGGCGGAGAAGCCGAATATCACCCCCGCCGCTTCGCGCGCAGCGTGGGATCGGCCTGCGTCGGGTCCTCGGGCCAGGGATGCTTGGGGTATTGGCCGCGCATGTCCTTTCGCACGTCGGCATAGGTCGTGGCCCAGAACCCCGGCAGGTCGGTGGTCACTTGAACCGGGCGGCGCGCGGGCGAAAGCAGGGTGATCTTGAGCGGCAGTCGCTTCGGGCCGATCACGGGGTGTTCGGTCACGCCGAAGAGTTCCTGCAGGCGCAGCGCGATCCCGGGGGTTTCTCCGGAATAGTCGATGGGCACTTTCCGCCCCAGCGGTGTTTCGAAATGCGCCGGCGCCAGGCGGTCGAGAACCTGCTGATCGTCCCACGAGAGCGCGGCACGCAGCGCGGCGGTCAGATCGAGTTTCTTCAACTCGTCGGCGGTTCTCACGCCCACCAGGTGCGGCAGAAGCCAGTCCTCCGCCGTGTCCATCAGCCGCTGATCCGAGAAATCGGGGAGCGCCGCGCCTTCGCCGCGCAGC
>JBAVQZ010000104.1:0-14561 GCA_049694515.1 Paracoccaceae bacterium
GGGCAAAATATCCCCGATTTGGCCACCAGTTGACCCAGTTTCTGACCCATTTCCGAGGCATCGTCACTTCGAGGGGGCCGTTCGTGAGACTGATCCGCGCCGCGGCCGCGCATAGGACATGGAAGGAAACGACATGCGACTGCTGTTTGGTTTGATCCTGATGATCGGCCTTGGCCTGGCCGGGTTCGCCGTTTACATGGCGCAGGGCTATATCTCGCAATATCAGGCCGCGCTGGAGCAGGAACGCTCGAAAGCCGAACAGCAGGTGAAGCTGATCGAGATTTTTGTGGCCGATCACCCGCTGAAATACGGCGAGCAGGTTCGTGCCAAGGATGTCCGCAAGGTCAAGTGGCCCGAAGAGGCCGTGCCGAACGGCGCCTTCACTTCGATTGAAGACCTGCTTCCAAAGAACAAGCCCGATTTCCGCACCGTTCTGCGCTCGATGGAGAAGAACGAACCGGTTCTCGCCGTCAAGGTGACCGATCCCGGAGCGGATGCGGGCATCACCTCGCGGCTGTCGAAGGGGATGCGCGCCTTCACGGTCAATGTCGATGTCAGCTCGGGCGTGTCCGGCTTTCTGCGCCCCGGCGACAAGGTCGATGTCTATTGGACGGGATCCGTGGGCAACAGGAACAAGTTCACCAAGCTGATCCAGCCCAACATGCGGTTGATCGCGGTGGACCAGTCCGTCGACGAAGAGCGCGCGAAGCCCGACATCGCGCGCACCGTGACGATCGAGGCGACGCCGACCCAGGTTGCCGCGCTGGCCCAGGCACAATCGACCGGCAAGTTGATGCTGTCGCTGGTCGGCGCGCAGGATCAGACGATCTCCTCGGGCGTCGAGGTCGACCAGAACCAGCTTTTGGGAATCGAGAAAAAGCAGGAAGTGGTTCAGGCCGCGCCGCAGGAAAAGTGCACGATCCGCACGCGCAAGGGATCCGAGGTCATAGAGACGCCGATCCCCTGCACAAACTGAAAATCAAACGATTTCAGACTTTTGACGCGGGCCTCCAACCGGGCGGCCCGCGTATTCTCTTGCAGGCTATTGCCCTCTGTTGCCAGTTATCCACATCAGGATGACGCGCCAAGCACTTGATTCTTGCAAAAAATCGAACTTTGCCGCATGGTGATGTCTTAACGGGCAAAAAAGACCCGACCTGAGGCGTGATCGGAGAGGCAGGATCACATGAACATTAGAATGATTTTAAAGGCAGCCCTTCTTGGCGCTGCCGTGGCCGCCGGTGCGGCGCCAGGCGCGAATGCCGAGAACCTCCGCGTGATGGGCAACGGCACATCTAGCAGCCTGAGCGTACCGATGAACCGGGCGGTGGTTGTGGAAAGCGACGTGGTATTCGCCGAGCTTTCGATCGCCAACCCCCAGATCGCGGATATCTCGACCTTGTCGGACCGCACGATTTATGTGCTGGGCAAACAACCGGGGCGCACGACGCTGACCCTGCTTGGCCCCGACGGCAAGCTGATAACCAATGTCGAGGTGCGCGTCACCCCGGACGTCAGCGAACTGAAGGAACGTCTGCGCGAGGTTCTGCCCGGCGAGCCGATCGAGGTGCGTCCGGCCAATGACGGACTGGTCCTGTCCGGCACCGTCTCCTCGGCCGCGTCGCTGGACCGCGCCCTGGATTTGGCCAACCGCTACGCACCCGACCGTGTCTCGAACCTGATGATGGTCGGCGGCAGCCAGCAGGTGATGCTGAAAGTCCGCTTCGCCGAGATGAACCGTTCGGTCCGCAAGAATCTTTCGGCGAGTCTGGCGGTCGGCGGAGCTTCCGGCAACTACGATTCCCTCGGCGGCAACGGCCAGTTCTCCGACGGGACCACGCTCAACGCGTTCAACGGCAACGCCTCGACGGGTGCCGGGACGACCGGCGAGCGTGATGGCGTTCTTTCCATTGCCTTCGGCGCCGGCAGCTTCCAGTTCGGCATTCTTCTTGAAGCCCTTGAAAGCAAAGGCTTCGTTCGCACTCTGGCCGAGCCGAACCTGACGGCTCTGTCGGGACAGGCCGCCGATTTCCTGGCGGGCGGCGAGTATCCGGTGCCAGTTGCCGACAGCAACGGCAACATCTCGGTCGAATTCAAGAAATTCGGTATCCAGCTCGGCTTTACCCCGCGCGTAGTCGGCAAGAACATCAACCTGTCGCTAAACGCCGAGGTCAGCGGCATCGACCCGACGATCACCGTGAACACCAACGGCATTCCGATCAACGGTTTCTCGACCCGCAGCACCTCGACCACTGTGGAAATGCATGATGGCGAAAGCTTCGCGATCGCTGGCCTGCTGCAGGACGACTTCAGCTCGCTGAAGGGCCAGGTGCCCTGGCTGGGCGACCTGCCGATCCTCGGCACGCTGTTCCGCAGCTCGGAATACAACCGCAACCAGACCGAGCTGGTGATCATCATCACCGCGCATCTGGTCACGCCCACCAGCGGCGAAGCCTTCGCGCTGCCCACCGACCGGGTTCGCGCGCCGACCGAGAACGAACTGTTCCTGCAAGGCAAGGTCGCGTCCCCGAATCGTCCGAAAACCGGCGCCGCCGGCGAAGTCGCAAGGCAGGACTTCAGCGGCTCCTACGGCTACGTGATGGAGTGATGGCCATGCGAACCCCCCTTGCCCTCTTGTCGACCGCCGCGGTTCTTCTGGGCCTCGCCGCCTGCTCACCGAAAAGCATCACCGAATTCTACTCGGAGGCCGGTTCCTCGCTCGACGAGGGGGATTTCGGCAGCTCGACGATGAACAATTTCCAGGTGATGACCGGGGAGCGAAACGCGATCGTCAACCTGACGCGCCGCTTCGCTGCCGAGGCACCGACCACCATCAACTTCGCCTTTGACAGCGCAGCGCTCGACGCGCAGGCTCAGGCCGCGCTGCGCGAGCAGGCCGACTGGATCAAGCGCTACCCTCAAGTGCGCTTCCGCGTCTACGGCCATACCGACAAGGTCGGCTCGGTCGCCTACAACAAGCGCCTCGGCCTGCGCCGGGCCCAGACGGCGGTGAGTTACCTCGTCGCGCAGGGAGTTTCGCGCAGCCGGCTTGAGGCTGTCGTCTCCTTCGGCGAAACGCAGCCTCTGATCGTCACCGAGGGCCGCGAACGGCGCAACCGCCGCACGGTGACCGAGGTTTCGGGCTTCCTGAAGCCCCGGCCGCAGCTCCTGGACGGCAAATATGCCGCCAAGGTGTATCTGGAATACGTTCAGAGCGCGACCGAAGCGCACGGGCCGATTTCCCAGAACAATAACTGACCCGGCCGGATCGGCGCGCACGACGCGCCGATCCCTCTTTCCCAAAATCCAAACAATTACGTTTTTTCAGCCGTAATGTTGCCCAGATTGGGCAGCATCTTCCTTGTCGAGGCAGTAGCACGCATGGCCACGAGTCGTGCCAGGGCAGCTTCGGCGGGAAAGGGGGCGAAACTCCTTCACATCCATGCCGAGCCAGTCCGGAGATGGAAGGATGAAAAAGCGATGACGAGTAATGCAGCATTGCAGCAAGACCCGGCGCCGATCGTTGCCTGCACGGTCTCGCGAGATGTTCAGAACTTCGATCTTCTGATCGAGGACATGGAGGCCGAACTCGGCGAAAGCTGGGGCGATCTTTCTTTCGAAGACGCGGCCGCTTTCTTCAATCAACCCGACGCGGCATCGCTTGAATTCGTGGCGATCGCGGTGGACCATCGCGACGAGGAACGCCTTTCCGACGTCGGGGATCTCGTCCGCACGGCGAAGGACAATGACATCCGGGTGATTCTCATCGCCGAGGAACTCAGCCCGATGGCGCTGCATCAACTCTTGCGTCTGGGTGCCGATGATTTCGTTCCTTACCCGCTTCCCGAGGGCGCGCTGCACGAGGCGATCGAACGCCTGCGCCAGCCCGCGCCGGCCGCGCTTCCGGCGAATGTGCCGCAAGGGGCCAATTCGTCCACATCGCCTGCGCCAAGCGGCGGCCATGACGGCGTGATTCTTCCGATCCACGGTCTGGGCGGCGGTGTCGGGGCCTCGACGCTTGCGGTCAACCTCGCCTGGGAACTGGCGACGGTAACCAAGAAGGACGCGCCGCGCGTCTGTCTGCTGGATCTCGATCTGCAATTCGGTTCGGCCTCGACCTACCTCGACCTGCCGCGGCGCGAGGCGGTGTACGAGCTCCTGGCCAACACCGCGTCGATGGACGCCGAAAGCTTCACCCAGGCGATGCTTACCTTCAACGACAAGCTGCATGTACTGACGGCGCCTGCCGATATGCTGCCCCTGGATTTGCTCGGCCCGGACGACATCAACATCTTGATCGACACGGCCCGCGCGAATTTCGATTTCGTCGTGATCGACATGCCCAAGACTCTGGTGCAATGGACCGAGACGGTGCTGCACCAGGCGCATGTCTATTTCGCGATCATGGAGTTGGACATGCGCTCGGCCCAGAACGCCCTGCGCTTGATTCGCGCCCTGAAAAGCGAGGATCTGCCGTATGAGAAGCTGCGCTTCGCCATGAATCGCGCGCCCAAGTTCACGGACCTGTCTGGCAAGAGCCGGGTCAAGCGGATGGCCGAGAACCTGGATATCGACATCGAACTGATGCTTCCCGACGGCGGCAAACCGGTGTCGCAGGCCAACGATCACGGCATGCCGCTGGCCGAAAGCGCCGGAAAGAACCCGATGCGCAAGGAAATCCAGAAACTTGCCGCGTCGCTGCACCAGCACGCGGTGGAGGCTGCACAAGCTCAGTGAGACATCCTAATCTCTAGAAGGTCATTTCATGTTTTCGCGCTATAAGAAACCCGCACCAGGAACCCCCGCGGCCACGGGGGCAGCCCCAGCCACAGCCACGCCGCAACCGAAGGCGCAGGTGCAGAAGCGCCCTGCCGTAACGCCAAAGCCCGAGCCCAAGCCGGCGCCAATGGACAAAGAGCGAAAGCGCAAGGAGAGGCTCGGCGAGATCAAGGTGGAGCTGCACAAGCGGCTGCTGGAAAACCTGAACCTCTCGGCACTTGAACATGCGACGGAGTCCGACCTCAAGGCCGAGATTCAGTCAATCTCGGCCGAAGCGCTGGACGAGATGAGCGTCGTTCTGAACAAGGACGAGCGCGCCACGCTGCACCAGGACCTTTTCGACGAGGTGATGGGGCTTGGCCCGCTTGAGCCGCTGCTCAAGGACGACACGGTCAATGACATCCTGGTGAACGGGCCGCGGCAGATCTTCGTGGAGCGCGACGGCCGGCTGGAAATGACCGACATCACCTTCAAGGATGAAAAGCACCTTCTGCGGATCATTGACAAGATCGTCTCGGCTGTCGGCCGGCGTGTCGATGAATCGAACCCTTACGTTGACGCCCGCCTTGCGGACGGCTCGCGCTTCAACGCGATGGTGCCGCCGATCGCCGTGGACGGCTCGCTGGTCTCGATCCGCAAATTCAAGAAGGAAAAGCTGGCTATCGACGATCTGGTGAAGTTCGGCGCCTTCACCGAGGAGATGGCCGCCTATCTTCAGGCCGCCGTGGCCTGCAGGCTGAACATCATCGTGTCGGGCGGCACCGGCTCGGGCAAGACGACCACGCTGAACGCGCTGTCCAGTTTCATCGACAATTCCGAACGCATCCTGACGATCGAGGATACGGCGGAACTTCAGCTGCAACAGACCCATGTCGGCCGGATGGAGAGCCGCCCAGCAAACGTCGAGGGGAAAGGCGCCGTCAGTCAAAGGGACTGTCTTCGCAACGCGCTGCGGATGCGTCCCGACCGTATCATCGTCGGCGAAACGCGCGGCGAGGAAGTGATCGACATGCTCCAGGCGATGAACACCGGTCATGACGGTTCGATGACCACGATCCACGCCAACAGCGCACGCGACGGCGTTAGCCGCCTGGAAAACATGATCGCGATGGCCGGTATCGAGATGCCGCTCAAGGCCGTCCGCGCGCAGATCGCCTCGGCCGTGCATCTGATCGTCCAGGCCAGCCGCCTTCAGGACGGCTCGCGCCGAATGGTCTCGATCACCGAGGTGACCGGCATGGAGGGCGAAGTGATCTCGATGCAGGAGGTTTTCCGGTATGAGCGCCTGGGCCTGGCGCCCGACGGAAAGATTATCGGCAGGTTCAACGCAACCGGCGTTCGGTCGCATTATTCCGAGCGTTTCCGCCAGTGGGGCTACGACCTGCCCGCCACCATGTTCGAACCGATCGCAGCGGAGTAACAGGCCATGCACCTGAGCATTGAACCAATCATCTATGGCCTGATCTTCGTCGGGGTCCTTGCGCTGGTCGAAGGGCTTTACCTGACGGTATTCGGCAAATCGATCAGCCTGAACAACAGGGTGAACCGGCGACTCGACATGCTGGAAAAAGGCGCCGCCCGCGAAGAGGTGCTGGAACAGCTCCGCAAGGAGATGAGCCAGCACATGAACGCGAAGGGCATTCCGCTCTACTCGCTGCTGGCGGACCGGGCGCAGAAGGCCAATATCGCATTCTCGCCCAAACAGCTCGTGATGATAATGATAATGCTTAGCGTCATTGCCTTCCTCGGCCTGACCATCGGCACGACCGCCTCACTTCCGGTGCGCGCGCTGGTCTCGGTGGTGATGGGCGTGGGAGGCGTGTTCTTCTGGGTCTCCGGCAAGGCCAAGAAACGCCTCGGCCTGATCGAGGAACAGCTACCCGAAGCGGTCGAGCTGATGGTTCGCTCGCTGCGCGTCGGACATCCGTTCGCCTCGGCCGTGAATATCGTCGCGAAGGAAGTGGCCGACCCGCTGGGATCGGAATTCGGCATGATCGCGGACGAGGCCGCCTATGGTCGCGACATTTCGGAAAGCCTCAAGGATCTGGCCGAGCGCATGGACATGCAGGACATGCGCTTCCTGGCTGTGGCCGTTACCATCCAGCAGCAATCCGGCGGCAACCTGGCGGAAATCCTGGACGGGTTGGCGAAAGTGATCCGGGCCCGGTTCAAACTGTTCCGCCGCGTAAAGGCGATCACCGCCGAGGCGAAATGGTCGGGCATGTTCCTGTCCGCCTTCCCCATCGTTGCGATCATCGTGATCAGCGTGATGAAGCCGGACTACTACGATGACGTCAAGGATACCGCACTCTTCATTCCCGCCGCGCTCGGCGTGGGCGCGTTCCTTGTGGTGAACGTGATCTTCATGAAGATCATGGTGAACATCAAGGTGTGACAAAGGGCCGAAAAGAAATGGAAATTCTAAACAAAATCAATGATATGCTTGTTGCCCGTTTCGGCGAGCTCGGCCCGCTTTACGCGGTCGGGCTTCTGGGCGTGCTTTTCGTCCTGCTGACTCTGCCGGTGCTTCTCAAAAAGCGCGAGGATCCGCTCGACAAGCTCAAACAGATCACTCATTCCCCGCGAACGACCAAGACCGAAACGCCGCAGCGTCGTCTGCGGCAAGGTTCCAAATCCGCCCAGAAGCTGGACAAGTTCGCCACCTTCCTTGAACCGCAGAACGAGGCGGACTACTCGGCCGCGCGTCTCAAGCTGATGCGCGCCGGTTATCGTTCGAAGTCGTCGGTGCGCACCTTTCATTTCGCCCAGTTCGCGCTTGGGCTGGGTTTCCTCTTCTTCGGCCTGCTATACGCGGTCATCGCCTCGGCCACCGGCGAGATCTCGACCCAGCAACTTGTGCTGTCGATCGTCATTCCCGGTGGTGTCGGCTATTACCTGCCGAAATACTGGGTCGAACGCCGGGTCGGCACCCGCCAGGAAGAGATCATAAACGGCTTTCCCGACAGTCTTGACATGATGCTGGTCTGTGTCGAGGCGGGCCAGTCGCTGGATCAGTCGATCATACGGGTTTCCCGCGAGATCCGCGCCGGCTTTCCCGCGCTGGCCGAGGAATATGAAATCGTTGCGCATGAGATCAAAGCCGGCAAGGACAAGATCCAAGTCCTCAAGGATATGGCGGAACGCTGCGGCGTGAACGACATCTCTTCCTTCGTGACGGTGCTGGTTCAGTCGGCCACGTTCGGTACATCTATCGCCGAGGCACTGCGCGTCTATGCCGGCGAAATGCGTGACAAGCGCGTGATGCGAG
The DNA here is from genome assembly GCA_049694515.1 of Paracoccaceae bacterium. Taxonomy (GTDB): domain Bacteria; phylum Pseudomonadota; class Alphaproteobacteria; order Rhodobacterales; family Rhodobacteraceae; genus JADQCB01. Next base: position 8,048 of record JBAVQZ010000104.1, read on the forward strand.
CCGAGGAGAAGGCAAACAAGTTGCCCACGAAGCTGACTCTTGGCACGATGCTGTTCACGGTGCCGCCGCTTCTGATCATCCTGATCGGTCCGTCGGTTTATCGCGTGGCAAACATGATGACGTTGGCGAGCCAGTGAACACACGATGAGAAGAATGGCGGGGGCAATCGCGACGGTCGGATGTCTGGCCGCCTGTCAGCCGACGGGCGGCCTTCAACCGTATCACGAAGGCTTGCCGCCACCGCCCGGAACGCCAAGCATTACCGAAGCGGTGGATGGGCTCGTCGTCGGTCACCGCCTGATGGCCGCCGGGCAATACGAGCTTGCGCTGAAGGCTTATTACCGGGCGGCCGGCGAACAGGGGTTGACCGCCGATGTCCTGTCGGCGCTGGGTTCGGCCAATCTGCGTTTGGGACGCCTCGGCCAGGCCGAGACACTGCTGCGCGAGGCCGTCAAGAAGGACGAGACATTCGTGCCGGCCTGGAACAATCTCGGCGTCGTCCTGATTGAAGAGGGCAAGACCGGCGAAGCGCGTCGCGTTTTCCGCACCGCGGTCGCGCTCGATAGTGGCCAAACGGACCACATTCGCGAAAATTTGAAGCTGGCTATCGAAAAATCTGGCAATTCCGGATATGCTCCGAAGAATAACTATAAATTCGAGTTGGTGCGGCGAGGCGAAGGCAGTTACCTGCTTCTCCCCACACCTTGAGGATAGAGCAGTAAAAAGGACGCAAAAATGCGCCACCTTACCGTTGTACCGCTGTGCATCTGCGGCGCTCTCGCGCTGTCCGGGTGTGGCGGGAAATCCGATGCCGAGGTCGAACGCGCGGTGCAGGACGTGATCGCTTCGGACCAGAGCAGCCTCAACGATATCATGCTTAGCGTGGCCGATCCGAACGAGGCGGTTACCTATTTCAAGAGCGAACTGGCCAAGCATCCCGACGATCTCGACATGCAGAGGGGCCTGGCGAAATCGCTGATCCGCGGCAGAAAGAATACCGAGGCCGCCAGCGCCTGGGAAAAAGTCGTGGACAACAAGGCGTCCACCGACGAGGACAAGGTGAACTATGCAGACGCCCTGATCCGCGCCGGCGAGTGGGACAAGGCCGAGACCGTCCTCGACAGCATTCCGCCGACGATGGAAAGCTACAGGCGCTACAGGCTAGAGGCGATGATCGCCGACAGCAACAAGGAGTGGGACAACGCCGACAGTTTCTATGAAACCGCAGTCGGGCTGACAACCAACCCGTCCAGCGTTTTGAACAACTGGGGCTATTCCAAGCTGACACGCGGCGATTACAAAGAGGCCGAACGTCTGTTCACCGAGGCGATCAGCTATGACGACAGCCTGTTCACCGCCAAGAACAACCTCGTTCTGGCGCGCGGCGCGCAGCGAAACTACCAGATGCCCGTCATCGACACGACCCAGGTCGAGCGGGCGCAACTGCTTTACACGCTGGCGCTGAGCGCCATCAAGCAGGGCGACCTGGCCATCGGCAAGGGCCTGCTGCAAGACGCAATCGACACCCATCCGCAGTATTTCGAGGCCGCTGTTCGTTCGCTGCGCGCCCTCGAATCCAAGGTCACGAATTGAGCTGCCGATGGAGATGACGACCAATCCCGCGCTCTGGTTCCTGCCATTCGCGGGGGCGATCTCCATTTGGGTCGCCCTCAGCGACATGAAAACGATGCGGATTCCCAACAAGGCGGTCTATGCTTTGGTCATCGTCTTCGCGGTGGTGGGGGTGATCGCGCTGCCAATGGACACCTACCTGTGGCGCTGGTCGCATCTTGCCGTCGTGTTGGTGATCGGTTTCGCAATGAACATGATCGGAATGATCGGGGCGGGGGACGCCAAATTCGCCGCCGCGATGGCGCCCTTCATCGCGTTGGTCGACGCCGGCGGTTTCCTGATGCTTTTCGCGATATGCCTTCTGGCCGCCTTCTTTACCCATCGCGCCGCGCGCCTGGTGCCGGCGCTGCGCCGCGCCACGCCGGGCTGGGAGTCGTGGGAACGGCGTGATTTTCCCATGGGGCTGGCGCTGGGCGGCGCCTTGCTGATGTATCTGGCCCTGACCGCGACCACCGGCATCTGAGCAGGAATTCGCCCAATTCCTGCCACACCGAAGCGGTATGACAGCGGGAATTGAGCGGATTGAGGCCCCAACATGAATATGCAAGTTTCCCCGGTCATGGCCCCCCCGGCACCTCGCTCCATGGCGGAGATGCAGTTGCCCATTGTCATGATGCGCGACATCCTCCTGAAAACCATGTTCCGGCAGAATATCGAGATCGTGTCGGAAATCGCCAAGGCGATCTGTCTGCCCGTTCCCGTTACCCAGGAACTGGTCGATCTGGCGCGCAGCCAGAAGCTGGTTCAGGCAACCGGCACCCTGCACGCCAACTCGGGTGGCGAGATGGGCTATCAACTGACCGATGCCGGCAAGTCCCGCGCGCTCGACGCGCTTAGCCAGTCGGAATACTACGGCGCGATGCCGGTTCCGCTGGACATCTATGCCGAGCAGGTAAAGCGCCAGTCGATCAAGAACATCCAGTTGACCCGCGATCAACTGACCGGGGCGATGGGCCACCTGATCCTGCCCAACGCCCTGCTTGACCATCTTGGCCCCGCCGTATCGGCCGGGCGGTCGATCCTGATGTATGGCCCGCCGGGCAACGGCAAGTCCTCGATCTCCAACGGCATACGCGACGCCCTAGGCGACAAGATCTATGTGCCGCGCGCCATCGAGTATTCCGGTCAGGTCATCACCGTCTATGATCCGATCGTCCATTCCTCGGCCGAGGAGCAGCAGGACGACCCGAACTCGCTGCGCCGCTCCTCGGGGCGGTACGACACTCGCTATGTGTTGTGCGAACGGCCGACAGTGGTGACGGGCGGTGAACTTTCACTGTCGATGCTGGATCTGGTCTATAATCCGACCGCGCGCACGTATCAGGCGCCGCTTCAACTGAAATCTTCCGGCGGGATTTTCATCGTCGACGACCTTGGCCGGCAGGCAGAACCACCGCAGGCGCTGGTAAACCGCTGGATCGTGCCGCTCGAGGAAGACCGCGACATCCTCGCCCTGCAGTCGGGCGAGAAGTTCGAGGTGCCCTTCGACACGCTGGTAATCTTCTCGACCAACTTCCACCCGAACGAGATCTTCGACCGCGCCGCGCTGCGCCGGATCTTCTTCAAGATCAAGATCGACGGCCCCTGCCAGGACGATTTCCTGAAGATCTTTGCCATGGTCGCGCGCAAGCGCAAGATGCCACTGGACGAGCAGACGCTGATCTATCTTCTGAAAGAAAAATATCCGCTGATCGACAATGAGTTCGCCAACTATCAGCCGATCTTTCTCGTGGACCAGATGATTTCGATCTGCGAGTTCGAGGGGATCCCGTACCAGATGACGCCCGAGCTGATCGACCGCGCCTGGGCAAACATGTTCGTCAAAGAGGAAACCATCGTGCACTGATGCTGAACGGGGTGGGGGTTGCAGGCTGCGGCCGTATGGGCCGCCCCATGCTGGTCGCGCTGCGCGAGGCCGGCTTCGACGCGCGTGGTTTCGATCTGCGCCCGCCCTCCGAATACGGCACGCTTGAACCGGCTATGAACGACGACCCGGCGGCCTTCGCCGAAGGTCTGGAGATTCTCATCACCGTTGTCCGCGATGTCGCGCAGACCGAAGATGTGCTGTTCGGTACTCAGGGACTCCTGGACCGCGCGCCGACCCTTCGATGGGTCATCGTCAGTTCCACCCTGTCGCCCCGCTACCTGCGTGAGTTGCGCGAGCGGGTGCCGCATCGCATCCGGCTGGTCGACGCGCCGATGTCCGGAGCGCAGGTCGCGGCCGAGCGCAAGCAGCTTTCCTTCATGCTGGGCGGCTCGATCGGCGATCTCGATCACCTGCACCCTCTCTTCACCGCAATGGGGACGCATTTCCACCGCATGGGGCCTTTCGGCGCAGGAATGTCGGCCAAGGTCCTCAACAATCTGCTGGCAGCCTCTTCAACCGCGATGACGCGGCTGGTGCTCGACTGGGCCGATGCGGCCGGGCTGGACGAGGCGCAGCTGCTGGAACTGATCAACACCTCGTCGGGGCAGAACTGGCTGGCCACCGGGTTCAACGAGATCGAGTTCGCGCGCGACGGCTGGGCGCCTGACAACACGATCGGCATCCTCGACAAGGATGTGGAAAGCGCGCTGGACGCCGCGCCGGAAGGCGCGGACACCGCATTGCCCCGCGCCGTGCAGGATGTGATCCGCCAGCTCAAGCCACGCATCCGGGATTGAATGACCCGGCGCACATGGGCCGCCTGTGAAAACCGCCGTGCGCATCCTACATTCAGCGCCATGCGCGACCTTCCTGCCCCGTTCAAAGACTGGTTCGTCCGCCGTGGCTGGTCCGTCCACCCGCATCAGCAGGCCATGCTGGAGCGGTCCGGCGCGCCGGCACTGTTGCTGATCGCGCCCACCGGCGGCGGCAAGACGCTTGCCGGGTTCCTGCCGACGCTCGCCGAGCTGGCCGACGGCGCGCATCAGGGGCTGCACACGCTCTATGTCTCTCCGCTCAAGGCCCTCGCCGCCGATATCGGCCGCAACCTGCGCGCGCCTGTCGAGGAGATGGACCTGCCGATCCGGATCGAGGACCGCACCGGCGACACGCCCGCCAGCCGCCGCCGCCGCCAGCGCGCCGATCCGCCGCATATCCTGCTGACCACACCGGAAAGCCTCGCCCTATTGCTCAGCTACGAGGATGCGCCGCGCATCTTCGCCGGGCTGAAGCGGGTGATCGTCGACGAGATCCACGCGCTGGCCGAAAGCAAGCGGGGCGATCAGCTGATGCTGGCGCTGGCGCGGCTCTCCACCCTCTGCCCCGGCCTGCGGCGTGTCGGCCTGTCGGCCACGGTCGAGGACCCCAACGCCATCGCCCGCTTTCTGGCCCGTCATCCCGATCCGTGCGAAATCCTCCAGGCCGATCCCGGCCCGGATCCGGACATCTCGATGCTCGAGACCGGCTGCCCGCCGCCCTGGTCGGGCGGCGGCGGGCGCCATGCCATCCCCGCGATCCTTGAGGAAGTGAAGCGCCACCGCACCACGCTGATCTTCCACAACACACGCGCCCAGGCGGAAATATTCTTTCACGCGCTTTGGATGGCCAACAGGGACTCGCTGCCGATCGGCATCCATCACGGCTCGCTCTCGCGCGAACAGCGCGAGCGGGTCGAGGCGGCAATGGTGGCGGGCGAGCTTCGTGCTGTGGTTTGCACCGGCTCGCTCGACCTTGGCATCGACTGGGGTGATGTGGATCTGGTGATCCAGGTCGGCGCGCCGAAGAACGTCAAGCGGCTGGTTCAGCGGATCGGGCGGGCCAATCACCGCTATAACGCGCCGTCCAAGGCGCTTCTTGTGCCCGCCAACCGCTTCGAGGTGGTGGAATGCGTGGCCGCGCTGGAGGCGGTCAAGGCGCATGACCTGGATGGGCAACCGCGCGGCTGCGGCCCGCGCGACGTGCTGTGCCAGCAAATCCTGATCACCGCCGCCGCCGGCCCCTTCGACGCCGATGCGTTTTATGCGGAAGTGACGGCCGCCGGCCCCTATGCAGGGCTTACCCGCGCGGAATTCGACGCCTGCCTGGATTTCACAGCGACCGGCGGATATGCCCTGCGGGCCTATGACCGCTGGCAGCGCCTGAAACAGACGGACGGAAAATGGCATCTGCGCGACCCGCGCGCGGCCAAGCAGATACGGATGAACATCGGCACCATCGTCGACACCGAGATGATGAAGGTGCGGCTGAGAAACGCGCGCGCCGGCGCGCCGCTGGGCGAGGTCGAGGAGGCCTTCGCCGCCACGCTGACGCCGGGCGACACCTTTCTCATCGGCGGGCAGATCGTGCGCTACGAAGGGCTGCGCGAAATGACGGTCGAGGTCACGCGCCGCCCCGGCGCCAGCCCGAAGATCGCCGTGTTTTCCGGCACCAAGTTCGCCACCTCCACCCAGCTTTCCGAGCGCATCCTGGCGATGTTCAGGCAAAGGGACTGGCCCGGCCTGCCCGACCATACGGCCGCCTGGCTCGGCCTGCAGCGGGAGATGTCGAAGCTGCCGCGCAAGGACAGGCTTCTGGTCGAGACCTTCCCGCATGACGGACGCGCGTACACCTGCGTCTACGGCTTCGCCGGGCGCAACGCGCAGCAGACGCTGGGCCTTCTTCTGACCCAGCGGATGGAGGAGGCGGGGCTGCATCCGCTGGGTTTCGTCTCCACCGACTATGCGACGCTGATCTGGGGCCTCGACCTGCCCGAAGACCCCGCGCCCCTGTTCAACGCGACCGGCCTGCGCGAGACGTTCGAGACCTGGTTGTCCGGCAACGCGGTGATGAAGCGCACCTTCCGCAGCGCGGCGGTGATCGCCGGCCTGATCGAGCGGAATTCGCCGGGCCGACGCAAGACCGGACGGCAGGCGACGTTCAGTTCGGACATCCTCTACGACACACTCGCCCGATACGATC
>JBAVQZ010000105.1:0-3811 GCA_049694515.1 Paracoccaceae bacterium
GGGCCGCGGCCTCGGCGGAGGCGGCGGACGTGGTGCTGCTGGTCGATCATCTGGACCGCATCCTGCCGGGGCTGGAGATCGCCCGCGGTGCGCGCAGCATCGCGCTGCAAAGCGTGATTGCCGGCATCGGCCTGTCGGTGGCCGGTATGATTGCCGCCGCCTTCGGCTATCTCACCCCGGTCGAGGGCGCGCTGCTGCAGGAGGCGATCGACGTGGCGGTGATCCTGAATGCCCTGCGTGCGCTGCGCATCCGGCCGCGGCTAGGGCAGGACCGGAAAGACGCGGCCGAGGCGGGGTGAAGCCGCCGCCGCCCCCCTGCCAGATTTCGCAATCTCGATGAAAGAATGGCGGGCGGCCCCCAGCCGCCCGCGCCCTGTCTGCATGCGCGACAGGCGGCGCGTCAGCCGGCCGGTGTCAGGTCGCAGACGATGGCCGTCGCGGGCTCGTCGCCATGGTTGTAGACCCAGTGGACGGTGTCGGCCTGTTCGTAGATCGCCTTGCTGGCGTCCGCGGGAAAGACCGTTTCGCCCTCGGGCGTGCCCTCGGTCCATTCGCCCGAGATCACCTTGACCAGGCCGGGGCGGTTCTCGTGCGAATGCTGCGCGATCTGCCCGCCCGGTTCGATGGTGATGGCGCGCAATTGCATGAAGTAGCCTTCAAGCCCGGTCTGGGTCTGGATCATGCCGGGGTCGAGCTTGCCGAGCGCCTCGACGGCCAGGCCCTTGTGCTCGCTCGGCCCGGTCATTCCGGCGATGGCCATGCCGGCGAGCAGCCCGAAACCGGTCGCGCCGGCGGTGAGGAAATGACTGGATTTCAGAGACAGCATGATTTGGCTCCTTATGTGTTCATGGTGAAATTCCCAAAAAAATGGTAGGGTGAGAGTTGTGCGCCAGACAAACGAAACGAATTTGCGCACGGGTGAGAGGTGTTCACCTTGCTGAAACGAAAGCTGCCCCCATTCCCCGCGCTCCGCGCTTTCGAGGCCGCTGCCCGGCACGGCAGATTCAGGGATGCCGCCGAGGAACTGTGCGTCACGCCATCGGCGATCAGTCATCAGGTGCGCACTCTGGAAACCTATCTCGGCCGGCCGCTGTTCGTGCGCGGCACAAGGCAGGTCGAACTGACACGCGACGGGCGCACCTATCTGGAGGATGTGAGCCCGATACTCGACAGCCTCGAGGCATCGACCCGCATGGTGGCCGGCGAATCCTTCTCGGGCAAATTGCGCCTTAAGATGACGGAGGGGTTTTCCAAGCGCTGGCTGATCCCGCGGCTCGGCGAGTATCTCGGGCAGTATCCGGATGTCGATGTCTCCATCGAGACGGGCCTGCCGCCGACCGATTTCCGCAATGGCGAACTGGACCTGATCATCCACTGGGGCGACGATCCCGTGCAGGGCGTTGTCGTGGACCCGTTCATGTCCTCGGCGCGGATCCCGGTTTGCAGCGCGGATTTCCTCGAACGCAATCCCGATCTTCGCCGTCCCGAGGACCTGCTCGGCAAGACATTGATCCGCGACGAGGTCTCGGATGGCTGGCAGGAATGGTTTGCGCTGATCGGCAAGCAGGAGAAATGCCCGCGCGGCGGCCCGGTCTTTGCCCATTGCGAACTGACCATGAGCGCGGCGGAAAGCGGGCTGGGGGTCGCGCTGGGTTTCAAGGCGATGATCGGCAAGAGCCTGGCCGGCGGCGAGCTGATCGCGCCCTTCGCACTGGAATCTCCCGCCCGGACGATCTATTCCGTGGCCTATCCCGAGCACCGGCGCGACGACCCGGTGATCGTCAGCTTCCGCGACTGGCTGTTCGCCGAGGTCCTGAAGGAGACCTCTCCCGACCTGGCCGACGAGGCTTTGCTGCCCGCGGCTCAGTGACCGCGTTTCCGCATCAGCGCGGGAAGGGCTGTTGACAACCCCCGCGACTCTTCATATACGGCGCGAACTCGGACCGGCGGGGGAGACCCTGTGACGTCTGAAATCGAAACCGAAGTGGTCATGATCCGGGCCTGAACGCCCCGATCCTCTGGAATTCCACCGCGTCGTTCCCGCGAACGAGGGGACGCATGCGGTTTGCGCGTTTTGTGGACGCATGAAGCGCGAATTGAGATTTGAACGGGTTGCAACACGGGGAACCGGAATGCCGACGATCCAACAGCTGATCCGCAAGCCGCGGCAGCCGAAAGTAAAGCGCCAGAAGTCCATGCACCTGCAGGGTTGCCCGCAGAAGCGGGGCGTCTGCACGCGCGTCTATACCACCACGCCGAAGAAGCCGAACTCGGCCATGCGGAAGGTCGCCAAGGTGCGCCTGACCAATGGTTTCGAGGTGATCAGCTATATTCCCGGTGAAAGCCACAACCTTCAGGAACACTCCGTCGTCCTGATCCGTGGCGGCCGGGTGAAGGACCTTCCGGGTGTCCGCTACCACATCCTGCGCGGTGTGCTCGATACCCAGGGCGTCAAAGACCGCAAGCAGCGCCGTTCGAAATACGGCGCCAAGCGTCCGAAGTAAGGAGAGACGTAGATGTCCCGTCGTCACGCTGCCGAGAAGCGCGAAATTCTGCCCGATGCCAAGTATGGCGACCGGGTTCTGACGAAATTCATGAACAACCTGATGATCGACGGCAAGAAGTCTGTCGCCGAAAGCATCGTCTACAACGCCATGGACCGCGTCGAGAGCAAGCTGAAGCGCTCGCCGATCGAGGTGTTCCAGGAAGCGCTGGACAACGTGAAGCCCTCGGTCGAGGTGCGTTCGCGCCGGGTCGGCGGCGCCACCTACCAGGTGCCGGTCGAAGTGCGCCCCGAGCGCCGCGAGGCGCTGGCGATCCGCTGGCTGATCAACGCGTCGCGCGCCCGCAACGAGCATACGATGGAAGAGCGCCTGGCCGGCGAGCTGATCGACGCCGTTCAAAGCCGCGGCTCCGCCGTGAAAAAGCGCGAAGACACCCACAAGATGGCCGACGCCAACAAGGCGTTCAGCCACTACCGCTGGTAAACACTCAGGCCCAGGACCGAACCAATGGCACGCGAATACACCCTCGACCGGTACCGCAACTTCGGTATCATGGCCCATATCGACGCAGGCAAGACGACCTGCACCGAGCGGATTCTGTTCTACACCGGCAAGTCGCACAAGATCGGCGAAGTTCATGACGGCGCTGCGACGATGGACTGGATGGAGCAGGAGCAGGAACGCGGGATCACCATCACCTCGGCCGCGACCACCACGTTCTGGTTCCGCACCGAGGATGGCGAGAACCCGACCGGCATTTACGGCGAGACGCCGCAAGAGGCCAAGTTCCGCTTCAACATCATCGACACCCCCGGCCACGTGGATTTCACGATCGAGGTCGAGCGTTCGCTGGCCGTGCTCGACGGCGCGGTGGCCGTGCTGGACGCCAATGCCGGCGTCGAGCCGCAGACCGAGACCGTCTGGCGCCAGGCCGACCGCTACAAGGTTCCGCGCATCGTGTTCGTCAACAAGATGGACAAGATCGGCGCCGATTTCTGGAACTGCGTCCACATGATCAAGGACCGCACCGGCGCCATTCCGGCGCCGATCCAGATGCCCATCGGGGCCGAGGATCAGCTGGAAGGCATCGTCGATCTGGTCACCATGAAGGAATGGGTCTGGAAGGGCGAAGATCTGGGCGCGAGCTGGGTCATCCAGGACGTTCGCGACGAGCTGAAAGAGCGCGCCGAGCAAATGCGCGCCGAGCTGATCGAGATCGCCGTCGAGGTCGATGACGAGGCGATGGAGAAGTACCTGGACGGCGAAGAGCCCGACCAGCCGAAGCTGCGCGAGCTGATCCGCAAGGG
>JBAVQZ010000106.1:0-6962 GCA_049694515.1 Paracoccaceae bacterium
TCCGAGATGGACCATGTGGTGATCTTCAACCTCAAAGAGATAGAAAAAGGCGTGGCCAATGGCGACGTGCAGATGCTGAACGGCGTGCCAATAATCGATGGACGCAAGGAGAAGAACAAGAAATACACACGGTATGTGCCGATCCCCAACAGCCCGCACGGGATCAATACGGCGCCGGACGGCATACATGTGGTCATCGCCGGAAAGCTCTCGCCGACCTGTTCGGTGATGGACGTGCGCAAGATCGACGCACTATTCGAAGAGGATGCCGAACCGCGGTCCTGCATCGTGGCCGAGCCACAACTTGGCCTTGGCCCGCTTCACACTGCGTTCGACGGCAAGGGGTTCGCCTTCACGACTCTGTTTATCGACAGTCAGGTGGTCAAGTGGGACATCGCGAAGGCCGTACGCGCCTATGCCGGTGAAGACATCGATCCGATCGTATCCAAAGTGGACGTGCACTATCAGCCCGGCCACAACCACACCACCATGGGAGAAACCAAAGAAGCTGACGGAAAATGGCTTATATCCCTAAATAAATTTTCCAAGGATCGCTTTCTGAACGTGGGGCCCCTGAAGCCCGAGAATGAGCAATTGATCGACATCTCGTCGGATCAAATGAAGGTCGTGCATGATGGGCCGACCTTTGCGGAACCTCATGACGTGGTGCTTGTCAAATCCTCAATCGTAAGTCCGAGCAGCGTGTGGTCGCGTGACGATCCATTTTTTGCAGATGCGGTAGCCCGGGCCAAGGATGACGGGGTCGACCCCGATTATGCCGCGGATGTGATCCGGGATGGCAACAAGGTACGTGTCTACATGTTCTCGACAGCGCCCGTTTACAGCCTTGACAAGTTCACAGTGAAGCAGGGCGATGAGGTAACGATCACCGTCACCAATATGGACGATATCGACGATCTGACCCACGGCTTCACCATCTCAAACTATGGTGTTGCGATGGAAGTGGCGCCGCAGGCAACCGCCTCGGTCACATTCACGGCCGACCGTCCCGGCGTTCATTGGTATTATTGCCAATGGTTCTGCCATGCGCTGCACATGGAGATGCGCGGCAGGATGCTGGTTGAGCCGCGGGACGCCTAAGTCATGCTTCGTCCTGCGCTCGGCCTGATCCTCAGCGTGCTGCCCGTCCTTGCAGGGGCGGAACAGATCGAGGTGCGGCCGGGAGACGGGACGATAACGGCGGCGATAAGCCGGGCCGCAGACGGAGATACCTTTAGTCTGCGACCCGGCACCTATCATGAGAACCTGACGCTGGCCCGTCCGCTAACACTCAACGGTGGAGGCAAGGCGGAGGTAAAGGGCACGGGGCAAGGCAGTGTGATTACCGTGACCGGCCCAGATGTGACGGTCCGGGGGCTGACCATCAGCGGCTCGGGCTCGTCACATGAAACGATTGATTCAGGTGTGAAACTGACAAAGACGGCGGACCGCGCGGTGGTGCAGGACAACACGCTCTTGGCCAATCTCTACGGCGTCGACATCCACGGGGCGCGCGATGCGCGGGTCGCGGGAAACACCATCCGCGGCCGGCGTGACCACCGCATGAACGACCGCGGCAACGGGTTCTATGTCTGGAACGCGCCCGGCGTGGTCATCGAGGACAACGATGTCAGGTGGGGCCGCGACGGTATCTTCGTCAACACCTCAAACCACGACATCTTCCGGGGCAATACCTTCCGTGACCTGCGTTTTGCCGTACATTACATGTACGCCAGCAATTCCGAAGTGTCGGGCAACGTGTCGATTGGAAACGATCTGGGTTACGCGATCATGTTCTCGGATCGGGTCAAGGTCGTCGGCAACCTGTCGCGCGGAGACCGAGAACATGGGATCATGCTGAACTATACCAACCGGTCTGAGATCAGGGGGAACGTGATCCAGAACGTGAAGGAAAAATGCCTGTTTGCCTACAATGCGCACCGCAATGAAATCGATGGGAACCTGTTCGAGGGATGCGGTATCGGCATCCATTTCACCGCCGGCTCCGAACGCAACCAGATCACTGGCAACGCCTTCGTCGGAAACCGCAGACAGGTCAAGTACGTCGGAACGAAATGGGTCGAATGGTCGAGCAATGGCCGCGGCAACTACTGGAGCGATTTTGCCGCCTACGACGTCGACGGGGATGGGATTGCCGATATCCCGTACCGCCCCAATGACAGCATGGATCACATTCTTTGGGCGCAGCCGGCCGCCAAGCTGCTGCTGGGTACCCCTGCGGTGCAATTGGTGCGTTGGTCCCAATCGGCCTTTCCGGCGCTGTTGCCCGGCGGCGTGCTCGACAGCGCGGCACTGATGCGTCCACCACAGATCATCATTCCCGGACCTATGGCGCAAAATGCGATGCAATGAAATCCTGACCATTGATGGGTTGGAGAAAATGCGCGGCAAGGTGCGGGTGCTGTCTAATTTCAGCATGCGGCTTGCGCCCGGAGAGAAGGTGGCACTGTTGGGTCACAACGGTGCCGGCAAGACGACGCTGATGAAGGTTATTCTCGGCCTGACGGCGACGAGTGCCGGACAGGTCACCGTCGATGGGGCCGCACCAGGAAGCGCGCATGCACGCCGCTCCACCGCATATTTACCCGAGGCGGTTACTTTCCACAAATCGTTGACCGGGCGCGAGCAGCTTGATCTTTTCGCACGTCTTGCCGGCGTGAATCGAATAAAAACAGCGCTCCTTTTGGAACGCGTCGGGTTGTTCGATGCCGCAGACCGGCGGATCGGCACTTATTCCAAGGGGATGCGACAGCGCCTGGGCCTCGCGCAGGTGCTGCTGGGTCGGCCCGCCGTTGCGCTGCTGGACGAGCCAACAAGCGGCCTTGACCCAGTATCGCGCCACGATCTTTACGCAATCATCGATGAGTTGGCCGGCCAGGGGACCGCCGTGTTGGTCGCAAGCCATGCCCTGACAGAGGTCGAGGCGCGCACCGACCGCATTGCCATCATGAAGAGTGGGCGGCTTGTGGCCGACGATACGCTGGCGAAGCTTTCCGAAAACGCGCGCCTGCCGACCCACATCCGCGTGCGCACGTCCGGCGGTGACACCGTGCGCATTGCTGCGGAACTGGGTGGCAGGTGTGTCAACGGCGCCGTGGTCGATCTGATCTGCCCGCCAGACGGCAAGATGCCTCATCTGCGCCGCATCGCCGCTCTGGGCGATGTCGTTGTCGACGTGGAGATGACGTCGCCCGGATTGGAGGATCTCTACCGCCACTTCTCACAGGAGCGGGCGAAATGATTGCACGTATCTGGGCCATTGCCATTACTGAGCTTCGGATCGCGCGACGCAACCGTTGGGTGCTGACAGCGACGCTGATCATGACATTATTCGCGCTGGCGTTGACCTTTGCGGGCAGTGCTCCCACTGGCGCGTTAGGCGTGGACATGCTGACCGTCGCAGTCACCTCGATGACCACGCTTTCGGTCTACCTGGCACCGTTGCTCGCGCTGATGATTTCGTTCGATTCTATCGCCGGTGAGGCTGAGCGTGGCAGCCTGGCGCTGATCTTGTCCTACCCAGTGTCTCGGGCCGAACTTCTCTTTGGCAAGTTTCTGGCCCATCTGGGTGCACTGGCCTTCGCCATGATCATCGGTTTTGGGGCCGCCGGGGCCGTCACTGCGGTAATGGGTGGGGCCAGTGGGCCAAGCTTCGTGGCGCTGGTCCGATTGATCGCAACGTCGATCATCCTTGGGGCCGCCTTTCTGGGGCTGGGTTACGCTCTTTCTGCGCTGTCGGGCAGTGCGACCGCGGCGGCGGGACTCGCGGCAGGGGTTTGGCTGGTTCTTGTCGTACTATTCGATTTGGGCCTTCTGGGCGCGGTCGTGCTGGACAATGGCGGGATTTTTACGCAGCGTGTGTTCCCTTGGTTGATGACGGCCAATCCGGCCGACGCCTTCCGCCTGTGGAATCTTTCCGCTTCAGACGCCACGATGCTGGCCTCGGGAATGATGGGGGCGTCCAAGGGGCTTCCCGGTTGGGCCGCCCCCGCGTCATTGTTGGCCTGGGCGGTGGCCGGGCTGGTCCTTGCCCGCATCGCCTTTGGGAGAGTTGAGCCATGAGGCGTGCGCTATTGCTTGCTCTTGTGCTGGCGGCCTGTCGCGAGGAAGCGACGCAGATGCCCGATCCGATTCCGATGTCGCGCGATGCCCTCAGCTACTATTGCCAGATGAACATCATCGATCACGCCGGGCCCAAGGGACAGATTCACCTGGAGGGGCAATCTACGCCGCTGTTTTTCGCCCAGGTCCGCGATGCGATTGCCTATCTGAAAGCACCGGAGCGAGAGGCCCGGATAACCGCCATCTATGTCAGCGACATGGGCAATGCGCCAAACTGGAAAAACCCCGGTGTCCGGAACTGGACCGCTGCCAGAACCGCGACCTTCGTTGTCGGAGCCGGCGTGCGGGGAGGGATGGGGGCGCCTGAGATTGTACCTTTTGCCAAACCCGAGGACGCCGATGCATTTATCGACCGCTATGGCGGTACGGCGATGACGATCGATGAAATTCCTGATGACGCCGTCCTTGCGCCGGTTGACCTGAACACACCATTGGAGGAGCCGTCGTGACACACCTCTTGAACCGCCGCCGATTCCTGTGCATTTCTGCTGCCATTTCCCTCATGCCCGCTGGGGCGCGCGGCGAGGCCGCCGTAGCTGAGTGGCGCGGCATCGCGCTGGGGGCTGGTGCATCGCTCAGACTGGTTGGCGTCGAGATCGACGCGGCTCGAGAAATTTTCCATGCGGTGGAAGCGGAGCTTTCCCGGTTGGAAAGCATTTTCAGCCTTTTTCGCAAAGACTCGGCTTTGGCACTACTCAACCGGACCGGGAGGCTGGATGCGCCGCCACCAGACTTGTTGGAACTGCTGACGCTGTCCGGGGCGGTTCATGATAGTACCGGGGGCATGTTCGATCCCACGGTGCAGCCACTCTGGGCGCTCTATGCCGAACACGCGGGCATCCCTGATGTGGCGGCACTGTCCGAGGCGCGCGGGCGAGTGGGTTGGAAGAACGTACGCGTAGATGAAGACTCCATTCGCTTTGACAGGCCCGGAATGGCGCTGACGCTAAATGGTATCGCGCAGGGGTACATCACCGACTGCGTTGCGAGGCTTCTTCGGTCCAGGGGAATGCGCGATGTCCTGGTCGATATGGGCGAAATCGCTGGGCTGGGCCGTCGATCCGGTGACGGGCCATGGAGGGTCGGGATTTCAGCGCCTGATGGCCGCATCGTGGAGCGTGTCACGCTAAGTGAGCGGGCGCTGGCCACGTCGGCGCCACTCGGAACGGTTCTTGATACGGCCGGTTCAGTAGGACATATCCTTGATCCATACAGCGGCAAGCCGGTGACAACACGCGCCCTCGCTTCGGTCACCGCTGATCGCGCGGCACTCGCGGATGCCCTGTCCACGGCGTTCTGTGGAATGGACAGGCGCGAAATCGACGTGGCGCTGAAAGACCATCCCTCGGCGCGTCTGGCGTACCTGGCGTAGGCGCGGTGCCAACGAAACGGGCTCGAGGCCGCCTGGACGACTGGCATTATCCCTTGATTGGTGTTGGCGCCGTGATTTCAACGTCTTTGTCAAACTGGCCGCACTCATCGCTCGGAAACTTGACGCCAAGCGAGTTTGCGACCCAACTGAAATCAGCCCGGAAGGTCGCATGAAACCCGGACCAAAGACGGGGTGAAGATCAGGGGCAGGTCACCATATGCGCGATGGCATGCGTTTCAGCCTGTCAACGTGAGCGCCGCTCGCCTATCCGTTTGCGTCAGGTTGCGGCATTTTCCGGGCGGGAATGCCGAATTCCTCTGGGCGCAGCACCAGGTCGGCCAGCGTATGGCCGTCCATGACCTCCATGAACGCGGCCAGGGCCTCGTTGACGATCCGAGGCAAGCGGCAGGCAGGCTGGATGGTGCATGCGCTGTCGGCACCGAAGCATTCCACCATTTCGAAGTCTGGTTCGGTCGCGCGGAGGACATCGCCGAGGCGGATGTCGCCGGGCGCACACCCGAGCGTGAAGCCGCCCGAGCGACCACGTTGCGATCGCAGCATGCCAGCGGTCGCAAGGATGCCCACGATCTTCATCAGATGACCGCGCGAAATGTCGTAGACATCCTGAGTTTCGTCGATCGTGACAAGCCTGTCCGGATGCGCCGCTGCAAAGAGCAGCACCCTCAGCGCATAGTCCGACATCATCGTTAACCGCATGTCCCATTCCCTTCGACGCTGTTCGTCACTCTAAACATGGATGGTCGCGGACTCCACCGATGTCCGGGCGGGCAATTGTTCGAGATAACGACACACCGCCTCCGACACCTCGCGCCCCTCGCGGATCGCCCAGACGGCCAGCGAAGGTCCAAGGCGCGCATCGCCGGCAGCAAAGACTCCGTCCGCTGCGGTCATCCTCGATATGCCGTCGGCGTCGATCCGGCCCCGTGGCGACATGGCGACACGGCCTGCCGTGAGTGACCCGACATCCTCCACCATGAAGCCAAGCGCGTTGATGACCATATCGTTGGCGATCTCAAAGTCAGATCCGGGCACCTTGCGCGGCACCAGACGGCCACCGTTTTCCGGGATGACGAGTTGCGTGCGATGGGCGTGCACGGTGCGCACGGCGCCGCGCTGGCCGAAGCCCTCGGGCTGCGAGGCGATCACCTCGACCGGCACGTCCGACAGCGCCTCGGGCTGGCTTTGCCAGCCGAAGGCGGCGCCTTCCTCTTCCGCGTGACCAACCTCACGGGACGAGCCCGGCATGTTGGCACGGTCACGGCGGTAGAGGCAGGTGACGCCGGAAGCTCCCTGACGCACGGCGGTGCGCACGCAGTCCATCGCCGTGTCTCCGCCACCGATCACCACGACCCACTTTCCGGCGGCGTCGATCTCGGGCAGCGGGGTCTCGCCGATCAGCGCGCGGCTCGACGAGACCAGATAATCC
>JBAVQZ010000107.1:0-3664 GCA_049694515.1 Paracoccaceae bacterium
GGGCCAACGCGCCGACATCGTCGCCGTGCCCACGCTGGAGGACTGCCGGGCCAAAATGGTGATCGCCGGTGGCGTGCGGGTGGGCGACGCGGCCTTTGCGGCGCGTCAGGCGATCCCGGCGGTGGGGCGCAACTCGGTCAAGGCGCCACGGCTGAGCGCGGCATCTTTCCGAAGCCCCGGCAACCGTGACGCGACCGACGTGATCGGCATCCTGCCCGGCAAGATCATCACCGACCATCTGCACGAGACGATCCCGGTCCAGGACGGCGACAAGCATCCGGATCCGGCGCGCGACCTGATCAAGATCGCGGTGATCGAGCGGCACGGCAAGAACGGCAACATTGCCACGGGGTTCGTCAAGGGCTTCGGGCTTCAGCGGGGTGCCATCGCCTCGACCGTCTGTCACGATCACCACAATATCGCCGTGGTGGGCGCCGAATACGCCGACATGGCGCTGGCCGCCAACCGGCTGGGCGAGATCGAGGGCGGCTTTGCCGTGGCTGATGGCGGACAGATCCTGGCCGAGCTTGCGCTGCCCGTCGCCGGCTTGATGAGCCTGGACAGTTTCGAGGCCGTGGAGGCGAACCTGCGCGAACTGCGCGCCGCCGCGCTGTCGCTGGGCGTCACGCTGGAAGAGCCGTTCCTGCAACTGGCCTTCCTCGCGCTGCCGGTGATCCCGGCACTGAAGATCACCGACCGCGGGCTGGTGGATGTCACGAAGTTCGAGATCATCGCCTGAGTTGCGCGAGTCCGCGGCTCAAGGTGCGGGCCGGCCGGAATTCCGGTCCCTGCCGGAAGTTTCCGCCGAAAGCCCGAGAATTGCTGCGACAGGCGCTTGACGCGCCCGAAGCCCACGCCTAAAACGCGCCTCACGCCGGGCCAAGCCCGGGGCGCAGTGCGGTTGTAGCTCAGTTGGTTAGAGTGCCGGCCTGTCACGCCGGAGGTCGCGGGTTCGAGCCCCGTCAACCGCGCCACTTTTCCCGGGATATCGCAATGACTTGTGCGATCGCGCCCTCGTCGGAAGGCGCGATCGCGCGTTTCGTCATGCCGGTCGCGGTGGCTTGTGTCCGTGGTCAGCGGCTCAGCGCGTCCAGCACGCGCGCCCAACTGCGGATGCCCTTGTGGAAGCTCTCCAGATCGTATTTCTCGTTTGGGGAATGGATCTGGTCGTCATCCTTGCCGAAGCCGATCAGCAGCGCGTCGGTGTCCAGGATCTTCTTGAAATGCCCCGCGATCGGGATCGAGCCGCCGCAGCCGATATAGGCGGCCGGATTCGGCCATTCGTCCGACAATGCGGCGCGCGCCTTTTCGAACGCCGGGTGGTCGATCAACATCTGGCTGGCGGACGAAGCGCCGTGGCCCTTGAATTCAACTTCGCAGTCCGGCGGCAGCATCGATTCGACATAGGCGCGGAAATTCTCGCGGATCTTCAGCGGGTCCTGCGTGCCGACCAGGCGAAAGCTGATCTTGGCATGGGCCTTGGAAGGCAGCACAGTCTTGAACCCGTCGCCGGTATAGCCGCCCCAGATCCCGTTGACCTCGCAGGTGGGGCGCGACCAGATCATCTCGAGCGGGGTTCGGTCCTGCTCGCCCGCGGGCTGCGACAGGCCGACCTCGCCGAGGAACGCCTTGGCGTCGAAACCCAGCGCCTGCCATTGGTCCGCCAACTCGGCCGGCAGCTCGGGCACGCCGTCATAGAAGCCCGGCACCGTGATGCGGCCCTGATCGTCGTGCAGGCCCGCGATGATCTTTGCCAGCACCCGGATCGGGTTTCGCGCGATGCCGCCATACATGCCCGAATGCAGGTCCTTCGACGGGCCGGTGATCGTCAGTTCCTCGCCCAGCAGACCGCGCAGCATGGTGATGATGGCCGGGGTGCTGTCGCCGAACATGCCGGTATCGCAGATTAGCGCGATGTCGGCTTTCAACTCGTCGGCGTTCTCCTTCATGAACGGCACCAGCGAGGGCGAGCCGGATTCCTCCTCCCCTTCGAGGAAGATCGAGATATTGCCCGGCAGGCTGCCGTTGACCGCTTTCCAGGCGCGGCAGGCCTCGATGAATGTCATCAGTTGCCCCTTGTCGTCCGAGGCGCCGCGCCCCCGGATCACGCGGCCCTTCGGCGTATCCTCAACCGCCGGGTCGAACGGCTCGCGGTCCCAAAGGTCCAGCGGATCCACCGGCTGCACGTCGTAATGGCCGTAAAACATCACATGCGGCCCTTCGCCGCCGGAATGGGCGACCACCATCGGGTGACCGGGGGTGGCCCGCTTCGAGACGTCGAAGCCGATGCTTTTCAGATCCTCCACCAGCCAGTCGGCGGCCTTGTCGCACTCTGCCTTGTAGGCCGGGTCGGTCGAGATCGACGGGATGCGAAGCAGCGCCAGCAGGCGGTCGGTGGCCGGCTGAACGTCTTCATCGATTCGGGCAAGAACTGGGGCGAGGGCCATGGCGCGTCTCCGGGTTTCGGGGATGTGATCGCCGCGGAGCCTATCAGGCGCGCCGGAACTGTCCAGAGGGGCTGGCGGCATGGTCGCTAACGCGCTAGAATTTTATTCTATTTCAATTGGAGTACTTCAAATGCGCCCAGGTTTTCTGTCCGCCCCTTTGACCATAATATTGTTTCTCGCCCTGAGCGGGGCAACAGCGGCCCAGACGCTCGGGGGGAGGGAAGCGCGGCAAAGGCTCTACAATCCGGATGGCGTGCGTGTCCTGATCTACAAGTATGACTTTCTCTCGGCCAACGACCTTGATGCGATCCGGAAACGGGCAGTCGATTTTCCCTATTACGGTGCCGTCGCCATGTCCCCCGGGTTGCCGGCAGAGTCCGCCATCGCGTCGCTCAACTATCACGACATGGAACATGCCAAGTCCACCGCGCTGAAGGAATGCGACAACCGCCGCGAAACGGGTAGCCAGCCCTGCGTCGTCATCGCCGAGATCTATCCCGCCGGATGGCGCACGCCGCAGGATTTCCAGATGTCCTCTGCCGCCACGATGGCCCTGCTGACGTATTATTCCGGAATCTTTACCAAGAAAGCGATCGCCATTTCGCCGGAAACCGGAAAATGGGCCTTGGGAAAGGGCCGGAACGCCGAGAAGGACGCCATCGCCGCCTGTGCCGCGCAGGCCGGGGCGACGGACTGCCGTGTGGTCGTGAAGGATTGATCCGGAATCTGACGCGATGTTTCCGATCGGAGCCTGGCGCGCAGCATCCGCAATTCACGAATACGGCACAAGCGCGAAGGCAAGTGCGACAAGAAGTGCATACATCTTTAGTTTTCTGAATATGAAAAATGTGCCACGGATGCTATAAGGCTTGATGGAACGGGTGTTTCCCCGCCGGCGACGGCAGGGGCGGCCCGGTCGGCGCAAGCGGGAGGGTCGGACCGGATGCCGCAGATGTCATCCTTGACCGGGGGCGGTGCATGTCCGAAAAGGAAGCCCTGTTCCACCCGGTCGGCGGGCCGCATGACGCGGGTCGCCATGTTTGGACGGGAGGAGGTCATGATCGCCAGCCGCCA
This sequence comes from Paracoccaceae bacterium, assembly GCA_049694515.1. Classification (GTDB taxonomy): domain Bacteria; phylum Pseudomonadota; class Alphaproteobacteria; order Rhodobacterales; family Rhodobacteraceae; genus JADQCB01. The sequence goes on from JBAVQZ010000107.1 coordinate 3,522, forward strand.
AGGGCTGCGATCCGGCCAGACAGGCCGCAGGGCCGTGACTGATGAAGGAGGGATCCGGTGGATTTTGCCGAGAGACTGGACGCTGCCCTGAGCCGGCTGCACGAAGAAGGCCGCTATCGCACCTTCATAGATATCGAACGCCG
>JBAVQZ010000108.1:0-2963 GCA_049694515.1 Paracoccaceae bacterium
CTTTGGCTTTCCCCGGCCGCTTCTCAACCGGCCCGATTGCGATCTGTCCTTTTCCGGGCTGAAAACCGCGCTGCTGCGCGCACGGGACGTGCTGGTGGGCGCGCAGGGCGGCCTCACGACGCAGGACCGTGCCGATCTTTGCGCCGGATTCCAGGCCGCGGTGCGCGATGTGCTGGCCGAAAAATCGCGCCGCGCGCTGACCGAATATCTGGCGCTTGGGCCGCGTGAACCGGCCTTTGCCGTGGCGGGCGGCGTGGCGGCGAACCGCGCCATCCGCGGGGCGCTGAAGGCTGTCGCAGCGGAAAGCGGGGCCCTTTTCATCGCGCCGCCGCTTGAACTGTGCACCGACAACGCGGCGATGATCGCCTGGGCCGGGGTCGAGCTTTTCCGCGCCGGGCGGCGCGACGGAATGGATCTGGCGGCCCGTCCGCGCTGGCCGTTGGACACGCGAAGCCCGGCGCTTCTGGGGTCGGGCAAGAAGGGGGCGAAGGCATGAGCAGGGTTGGCATTGCCGGGGCCGGGGCTTTCGGCACTGCCCTCGCCGTCGCGCTGGCGCGGGCGGGCAACGAGATCATCCTCTGGACGCAGGATGCCGGGCGCGCCGCGACCATCCAGAAGGAACGGACGAACAGCACCCGGCTTCCCGGCGTGGACCTTCCCGAAAGCGTCACTGTTACGTCGGAAATCGAGCATTTTAAGGGGGTCGCGGCCGTTCTGCTGTCGGTGCCGATGCAGGCGCTTTCCGGGGTTCTCAAGACGCATGCCGCCGTGCTGGACGGCACGCCGCTGGTGGCCTGCTGCAAGGGGGTTTCGCTTGCCACCGGAACCGGACCTACCGCAATCATCGCGGATGCGTGCCCGACCTCGGTCCCGGCCATCCTGACCGGGCCCAGTTTCGCCGCCGACATCGCGCGCGGCCTGCCAACGGCCCTGACGCTGGCCTGCCAGGACGCCGCGACGGGCCAGGCGCTGCAACAGATGGTTTCAACGCCCGTGCTGCGGCTTTACCGGTCCGCCGACACGACGGGGGCCGAACTGGGCGGCGCGTTGAAGAACGTGATCGCCATCGCCAGCGGCATTGTCATCGGCGCCGGGCTGGGCGACAGCGCGCGCGCTGCGCTGATGACCCGCGGCTTTGCCGAGATGCAGCGCTTCGCCCGCGCATTCGGCGCCGAGGCAGAGACGCTTTCAGGCCTTTCCGGGCTTGGTGATCTGGTCCTGACCTGCACCTCTGCCCAGTCGCGCAATTTTCGCTTCGGCCAGGCGCTGGGGCGCGGCGAGATCTTCGACCCCTTGGTGACTGTCGAGGGCGCGGCCACCGCGAAAGCGGTCGCCAAACTGGCCGCCGAACGTGGCATCGACATGCCGATCACCGCCATGGTGGCCGCCGTGATCGACGGAAAATGCAGCATCGCCGAGGCCACCGGCGCCCTGCTGACCAGACCCCTGAAGGAGGAATGAATGCCGCTCTTCGCCGTGATCTGCCGGGACAAGCCCGGCCACCTGGAAACGCGCAAGGCCAACCGCGAGGCGCACCTGGCCTATATTCGGGACACCGGCATCGTGGCGCAGGCCGGCCCGTTCCTGGACGAGAGCGGGGCGATGTGCGGATCGCTGGTGATTCTCGACACGGCGGATATCCAGGCCGCACGGGACTGGGCTGAAAACGATCCCTATGCCAAGGCGGGGCTGTTCGAAAGCGTCGCGATCGAGCGCTGGAACCGGGTGATCGGCTGAGCCGACGCAGCTCGTGCCGCCCTATACGCACACCATGACGTGAAGCAGTGCGATCTTTCCTTGTCCTCCGGCGCAATCGGAAGACATCTGGCATAAAGAAACGTCGCGCGACGGCTTGGCCTATGACGCCGTCCGACACGATGCTAGATGTAAATGACAGAGTAGCCTGTCGGTGCGGGGGACATGCGCACAGCATTGATCAGAACAGCGGCCACCGCCCTGTGCATCGCCTGGGCTCTCGCTGCCCCGGCGGCCGAAGTTCGGCTTGACGCGGCGAGCGCGGGCAAGGACGTGCAGGATGCGCTGCGCGCGTCCTCACTGACACTCGCCGAGGCCGCCAAGAAGGATCCGACGCCGCTGGATCTTCTGGCCGCGGCGAAGGCGGATTACTCCCGGCTTGTCGGCGTGCTCTATGCGCAGGGCTATTACAGCCCCGTCATCCAGATCCGCGTCGACGGACGCGAGGCGGCCGGGATTCCGCCCTATGAGACGCCGGACCGGATCGGCACCATTACGCTGAGCGTCACGCCAGGCCCGCAGTTCATGTTCTCTCAGGCGCGTGTGGCGCCGCTGGCGCCGGGCACGACTCTTCCAGAGGATTTCGCAACCGGCCGGATCGCGCGCAGCACGGTGATCCAGCAGGCCGCGGAGGCCGGGGTCGAGGGCTGGCGCGATGTCGGCCATGCCAAGGCGCGCGTCACGGATCAGACGATCACCGCGGATCACCGCGCCAACACCCTGGCCGCGGATATTACCCTCACGCCGGGGGCGCGTTTGACATTCGGCGGGCTGGTTATCACCGGAAAAAGCGACGTTCGCCCCGAAAGGATACGGGCGATCGCCGGCCTTCCCAGCGGGAAGACCTTTTCGCCGAAGGTATTGGAACGCGCCGCCACCCGCCTGCGGCGCACCGGCACTTTCCGGTCCGTCGCGCTGAGCGAGGCGGAAACGCCGAACCCGGACGGCAGTCTCGACATCACCGCAGCCCTTCTGGACGAAAAGAAGCACCGAATCGGCGCGGGGGTGGAGCTTTCCACGACCGAGGGGCTCAAGCTCTCGGCCTACTGGCTGCATCGCAACCTTTTGCGCGGCGCCGAGCGGTTCCGCCTGGACGGCGAGGTGAGCGGCATCGGCGGTACGTCGGGTGGCGTCGATTTCAAGCTGGGCGCCAGCCTGACGCGGCCCGCCACCTTCAACCCCGATACCAGCCTGGGCCTATCCGCCGC
>JBAVQZ010000109.1:0-2878 GCA_049694515.1 Paracoccaceae bacterium
GGCGATCACCGGTACCTCGAGCCCCGCCTGTTTCAGCGCCAGCGCGGTTCGGTAGGCGTCGTCGTTGTTGGTGACGATCACGGTCCTGTCGCCCGGGCTGACGGCCCAGTTGACCACGTAATCGCGCACCGCCGAGGCCAGCATCACGCCGGGAATATCGTTGCCAGCGAAGGACAGCGGCCGCTCGATCGCGCCGGTGGCGGTGATCACCTGTTTCGCACGGATCCGCCACAGCCGGTGGCGCGGCCCGGCCACCTGCGGCGCGTGGTCGGTCAGCCGCTCGTAGCCCAGCACATATCCGTGGTCATAAACGCCCGCCCCCATCATCCGGCGGCGAAGCGTCACGTTCTCCATCTTTTCAAGGGCTTGAACGGTGTCCCTGATCCAGTCGTCGGCGGATTTTCCGCCGATCTCCACCCCGTCCACCGGGGCGCGGCCGCCCCAATGCGGGGTCTGCTCCATCACCAGAACCGTGGCGCCCGAGGCCGCCGCGGATTTCGCCGCCTGCAGCCCGGCAATGCCGCCGCCGATCACCAGCACATCGACGAAGGCGTAGAAATGCTCGTAGCGGTCGGCGTCGCGCTCTTTCGGCGGCCGGCCCAAGCCGGCGGACTGCCGGATGAACGGCTCATAGACATGCTTCCAGAAGGGGCGCGGGTTCATGAACATCTTGTAATAGAAACCCGCGGGCAGGAAGCGCGCCAGCTTCGCGTTCACCGCGCCCACGTCGGTTTCCAGGCTGGGCCAGTGGTTCTGACTGGTCGCGGTCAGCCCGGTGAAAAGCTCGGTCGTCGTGGCGCGCTGGTTCGGCTCGAACCGCGCCCCCTCGCCGAGGCCGACCAGCGCGTTGGGCTCTTCGGCACCGGACGCGACCACGCCGCGCGGGCGGTGATACTTGAAAGAGCGGCCCATCAGCAACTGGTCGTTGGCCAGCAGCGCCGAGGCCAGCGTGTCACCGGCAAAACCGTGCATCTGGCGACCGTTGAAACGGAAACTTTCGCGCTGCGACCGGTCGATCAGGCGGCCGCCATGTGCCAGGCGTGTGCTCATGCGTGGACTCCGGTCTTGATGGCCTGCGTCGTGCCGTGAGTATTCTTGCCGAGAAGAAGGATCACGCGAAGTCCCTCCATTTCCAGCCGGGCCGCCGCGCCGAGATCACGTCGCGGATCTCCTGTGGCGGCTCGGTGGTCTGCGCGGAATAGGTGCCGAACACCTCCAGCGTCTGGGTGCAGCGGGCGGCGTGGAACCACTTGCCGCAGCCATGCGCGTGGCGCCAGCGTTCGAAATGCACGCCGCGCGGGTTCTCGCGCTGAAACAGGTAGCTTTCGAAATCCGCGTCCGATGACTCCGGGCCGAAGCGTTTCAGATGCGCCTCGCCACCCGGGGCCAGCTCGGTTTCCTCGGCATCGACGCCGCAATAGGGGCAGTGAAGGATCAGCATGCGATCTCTCCGGTCATATCTGGAGCCGCGCACGCACAGGCGGCGGGTCGGGCGTGATCGGCGATGCAGGAATCGTCGATATTGTTGAGCGAATGCCTGGTCAATGCGCCACCCCCGCCGCCACGCTTTCGTCGATGAAGCGGCCCTCGCGGAAACGCTCCAGCCCGAACTCGGCGGCCAGCGGGCCGGGTTCGCCCTTTGCGATCAGCTCGGCCGTGGCCCAGCCGCCGCCGGGGATCGCCTTGAAGCCCCCGGTGCCCCAGCCGCCGTTGATGAAGCAGTTGCCCAGCGGCGTTTTCGAGATGATGGGCGAGCGGTCGCCGGTCATGTCGACGATGCCGCCCCATTGGCGCAGCATCTTCAGCCGACTGACGATCGGGAAGGTCTCGACCAGGGCGCGGACGGTTTCCTCGATATGATGGAAACTGCCGCGCTGGGTGTAGTTGTTGTAGCCGTCGGCGCCCCCGCCGATCACCATCTCGCCCTTGTCAGACTGGCTCATGTAACCGTGCACGGTGTTGGCCATGACGACGACGTCCATACAGGGCTTGATCGGCTCGCTGACCAGCGCCTGAAGCGCGACGGACTCGATGGGCAGGCGGAACCCGGCCATGCCCGCGACATGGCCCGAATGGCCCGCCACGACGATGCCCAGCTTGCCGCAGTCGATCGGGCCCCGGCTGGTGTCCACGCCCACAACCTTGCCGGCCTCCTGGCGGATGCCGGTGACCTCGCATTTCTGGATGATGTCCATGCCCATGCCGGAACAGGCGCGTGCATAGCCCCAGGCCACCGCGTCGTGCCGCGCGGTGCCGCCGCGCGCCTGCCACAGCGCCCCCAGCACGGGATAGCGCGGCCCGCTGATATTGATGATCGGGCACAGATCCTTGACACGCGCCGGCGATATGAACTCGGTCGTCACGCCTTGCAGCGCGTTGGCATGCGCGGTGCGCTCATAGCCGCGCAGCTCATGCTCGGTCTGGGCCAGCATCATCACGCCGCGCGGGCTGAACATGATGTTCATGTTCAGATCCTGGCTGAGCGTCTCGTAGAGGCTGCGGGCCTTTTCATAGATCGCCGCCGAAGGATCCTGGAGATAGTTCGAGCGGATGATGGTGGTGTTGCGCCCGGTGTTGCCGCCGCCCAGCCAGCCCTTTTCCAGCACCGCGACGTTGGTGATGCCGAAATTCTTGCCAAGGTAATAGGCCGTGGCCAGGCCGTGACCGCCCGCGCCGATGATCACCACGTCATAGCGTTTCTTGGGCTCCGGCGAGGCCCAGGCGCGCTCCCACCCTGCGTGGTGGCGCAGAGCCTCGCGGGCGACGGCGAAGACGGAATAGCGTTTCTTGGACACGGGGGCGAATCCTCTTGCTGGGGCGGCGGGCCCGACACCCTAATGGAACGCCGCCGCCCGCAAGCCATGACCGCCAGCGGCAC
>JBAVQZ010000110.1:0-2729 GCA_049694515.1 Paracoccaceae bacterium
CAACGGACCGGGCCAGAACGCGTCGGCCAGCCGCGCCGCCGCGTCGGAAAGGCGGGCGAGGGCCCGCGCCGCGTCGGCATCTGGCAGATGCACGATCAGCGGGTTGAAGCGCGGTCTTCCCTTCGCCTCGAAGATCCGCGCGACTGCAGTGTCATTCGTGGCGTCGGCGCCAAGGCCGTAAACCGTTTCGGTCGGGAAGGCGACCAGCCCCCCGCCGGCCAGCAATTCGGCGGCGCGTGCCAGGCCGGCCGCATCGGGGGCAAGGGTCTCGGTTTGGATTGCGCTGCTCATGTGACGCTGCGTTTGCCTTGATGCGAAAGCCCCGCGGACTACGATCGGGGGCATTGTAACAATGACATACGTGCGTGCCGCACGGTTCACAAGGCGCGGCACGAGGGAGGGACCCATGCCGTATCGTGCCCCCACAGGCGATTTCCGCTTCATCCTTGATCACGTGGTCGGTTTCGGCCAGCTTGCCGAAACCGAGCTTTTCGCCGAGGCCACCCCGGACCTGACCGACGCGATCCTTTCCGAGGCCGGTCGGTTGTGTGAGGAGGTTCTCGCGCCGCTGCAACGCGCGGGTGACGTGCACCCGGCGGTTCTGGAAAACGGCGTCGTGCGGACATCTCCGGGCTTCGGGGACGGCTATTCCCGGATTGCCGAAGGTGGCTGGATCGGCATGTCGGCGGGAACGGAGCACGGCGGGATGGGCCTGCCGATGACGCTGACCACCGCCGTGAACGAGATGATGAGTGGCGCCTGCCTGTCGCTTCAGCTCAACCCGCTGATGACCCAGGGCCAGATCGAGGCGCTGGAGCATCACGCCTCGGACGAGTTGAAGGCGCTCTACCTGCCCAAGCTGATCTCGGGCGAATGGTGCGGCACCATGAACCTGACCGAACCGCAGGCCGGATCGGATGTCGGCGCGCTTTCCACGCGGGCCGAGCCGAACGCCGACGGCACCTTCGCGATTACAGGGCAGAAGATCTATATCTCGTGGGGCGACAACGATTTCACCGCGAATGTATGCCACCTGGTGCTGGCGCGCCTGCCGGACGGCCCGCCGGGCACCAAGGGTATAAGCCTGTTCATGGTGCCCAAGCGCCTGCCCGATGCCGACGGAAATCCCGGCATTGCCAACAGCCTCAAGGTTGTCAGCCTGGAGCACAAGATGGGCCTGCACGGCTCGCCCACGGCGGTGATGCAGTATGACGGGGCGACGGGCTGGCTGGTGGGTGCGCCGCACAAGGGCATGGCGGCGATGTTCACGATGATGAACAACGCCCGGCTGGGCGTCGGCGTGCAGGGCATCGGCGTGGCCGAGGGCGCCTATCAGCATGCGCTGGCCCATGCGATGGAGCGCAAGCAGGGCAGCACGCCTGTCGAAGGCGGGACCGGGACGATTGCCGATCATGCCGATGTGCGGCGGATGCTGATCACGATGAAGGCGCAGGTTTTCGCGGCACGCGCCATAGCGGTGGCCTGCGCCATGTCGACCGACATGGCACGGGCCAGCGGCGAGCAGGACTGGAAGGCCCGAGCCGCGCTGCTGACGCCGATCGCCAAGGCCTGCGGGACCGAAACCGGAATCGAGGTCGCCAGCACGGGTATGCAGGTGCATGGCGGCATGGGCTTCATCGAAGAGACCGGCGCGGCGCAGTATCTGCGCGACGTGCGCGTGACGGCGATCTACGAGGGCACGAACGGCATTCAGGCGATGGACCTGGTGGCGCGCAAGATGATGGATGGTGGCGAGGCTGCCTTCCGTCTTCTGGAAGAGATCGAGGCCGGGGCCGAGGCCGCGCGTGGCGCGCTGCCGGAGTTGGCCGAAGAGGTCTGGGCCGCGGCCGAAACGGCGCGCGAGGCGACCGAATGGCTGGTGGCGCAAGAGATGAACGACCGTTTCGCCGGCGCTGTGCCCTATCTTCGCGGGCTCGCGCTTGTGCTGGGCGGGCATTTTCATCTTGCCGCCGCGATGGCTGAGGGGAGCGACGGCGCGCGCACTGCCCTGGCACGTTTTTTCATCAAGCGGCTGCTCCCGGAACATGCCGCGCTAATGGTGCATGCGCGGGAAGGCGCGGGCGGGCTCTACGCGCTTTCGACCGACGACTTGGTGGCATGATGGACGGCGGCATGTCGGTGATCCGTTACCCGTGGGAGGACGTGCCTGACCCCGGCGAGTCGGTCGAGTTGGCCGAGGGGGTGCTCTGGTTGCGTCTGCCGCTGCCGATGAAGCTGGATCACGTGAACATCTATGCGCTGGACGACGGGAACGGCTGGACGATCATCGACACCGGATTCGATTCACGCCGGGGCCGCGCGCTTTGGGAGGCGATGCTGAACGGCCCGCTCGGCGGCAAGCCCGTCACCCGCGTGATCGTGACCCATCATCACCCCGACCATGTCGGACTCGCGGGGTGGTTCCAGTCGATGCACGACGCCGAGTTGTGGACGACCCGCACGGCCTGGCTGATGGCGCGGATGCTGGTCCTGGACGAACAGAACCGCCCGCTGCCCGAAACGCTGGACTTCTGGCGCGGGGCCGGGATGGACGACGCGCTGTTCCAGCGCCGCGCAGCCGAGCGCCCCTTCAATTTCTGCGACGTGGTCGCGCCCCTTCCGCTGGGCTTTCACCGAATTGCCGAAGGCGACGTGATCCGCATCGGCGGGCGCGATTGGGACGTAAGGATCGGCAACGGCCACGCGCCGGAACACGCGACATTCTGGAG
>JBAVQZ010000111.1:0-2609 GCA_049694515.1 Paracoccaceae bacterium
ACCCGGCCGCCGGCGTGGCGCTGGCAGAGGCACTTTCGCGCCTGCCCGCGCGACCGCTGCACCTGGTCTGCGGGATGCTCAACACCAAGGACGTCACCGGCTACCTGCGCCCGCTGGCCGACATCGCGCAAAGCCTGCAGGCGGTGTCGATTCCCGGCGCGGACGCCACCCTGCCCGCCGGCGAGACGGCAGCGGCCGCAGTTTCGGTCGGCATCGCCGCAGGGATCGCCCCCAGCCTGCGCAATGCGGTCGCGGGGATCGCAGCGAACACACCCAATGCCCGCATCCTGATCTGCGGGTCGCTCTACCTTGCAGGCGATGTGCTGACGCAAAACGGCTGACGCGCCTCGCCGTCCACAGTCCGCAGACATTCGCACCAGGGGCTCCGCACCGCAGGTGCGCCTTTTTCCCGGCTTCGCGTTTTCAATAGACCTTGGGAACGTAAAGCTTGTCGGGCAGCACCTTGCGCTCGTAGTCGGGGTTGAACACGCGCTCGGGCAGGGTGACCTTCTCGGTCGGGATTTCCTTGTAGGGGATCTTGGACAGCAGATGCTCGATGCAGTTCAGCCGCTCGCGCTTCTTGTCATTGCCCTCGACGATATACCAAGGCGCTTCGGGGATGTTGGTGCGGGCGAACATATCCTCCTTGGCCTTGGTGTATTGCTCCCAGCGCACGCGCGATTCCAGGTCCATCGGCGAAAGCTTCCACTGCTTCATCGGGTCGTGGATACGCATCAGGAAGCGAAGCTGCTGCTCCTGGTCCGAGATCGAGAACCAGTATTTCAGAACGATGGTGTTGGAGCGCACCAGCATCCGCTCGAACTCGGGAACGTCCTGGAAGAATGTTTCGACCTCATCTTCCGAGGCGAACCCCATCACCCGTTCCACCCCGGCGCGGTTGTACCAGGAGCGGTCGAACAGCACGATTTCCCCGCCGGAGGGCAGATAGGGGACGTAACGCTGGAAATACCACTGGCTCTGTTCGCGGCGCGAGGGCGCGGGAAGCGCGACCACGCGTGCGACGCGCGGGTTGAGGCGCTGGGTGATCCGCTTGATCACGCCGCCCTTTCCGGCCGCGTCGCGGCCCTCCATGATCACCAGGATCTTGGCGCCGGTGTGCTGCACCCAGTCCTGCAACTTGATCAACTCGGCCTGAAGCCGCAGGAGGTTTCGGAAATAGACCTTTCGGTCGAGCGTCTCGGGGTGATGACGGTAATAGATCCGGCGCAGCTCCATCGACAATGCCGGGTCGCTGAACTCGACCTCGATATCCTCGTCGAGCATGTCCTCAAGTTCTTCCTCGAGCCACTGCATTGCGCCGTCCTCGTTGGGCCGTTCCATCCTTGCTGGCCTCCTTCCTGTGCTGCGGCGGCATCCGGGACATTTGTCGCGCCGCAATTCCGGCTATCAGACGCCGTTGAACGATTTGTGTCAGAAAACAGCGCCGACGGGCAGTCATTGTCGGGGTGAGACCGCCACGCTGCTGATCTCGCCGATGCTGCGAGTCCGGCGGCACCAGCATCACAACGGCAGCGCAGTCGTCTTGAACACCGTCTTCAGTGCGAAGGAGGAATGCATCTGCGCCACGCCCGGCAAACGTGTCAGGTATTGGCGATGGATGCGGGCGAAATCCTCACTGTCCTCGACAACGATCTTGAGCAGGTAGTCGAAGCTACCGGCCATAAGGTGACATTCCAGAACGTCGGGAATCAGGGCGACCTGCTTCTCGAACCGATCCAGCAGGTCGTCGGCCTGGCTGGACAACGTGATCTCGACGAAAACGGTGGTCGGGCGACCCATTTTCCGCGCGTCCAGAAGCGCCACGTAATCGCGGATATAGCCCTCCTCCTCCAGCCGGTGAACGCGGCGGTGGCAGGCCGAGGGCGAAAGGTTCACACGCTCGGACAGCTCGGCGTTGGAGATGCGTCCGGTCTTTTGCAATGCCGTCAGGATGCGGCGGTCTGTTTCGTCAATCTCCATCTTCGCGCATGATCCTTCGGTGTTATCGGCTCATATTAGTCGTATCTGCGACAAATGGGTAGCGCCACGCCACAAATTTCAAAGCAATTCCCCGCAATCCGTCGGAAGATCGGCGCGGATTTTCAGGGGAGGCGGAAAAATGAAGATCGGATGCCCGAAAGAGATCAAGCCGCAGGAGTTCCGCGTCGGCATGACACCGAACGCCGCGCACGAAGCGGTGGCGCATGGCCACAGCGTGCTGATCGAGACGAAGGCCGGCCTTGGTGCCGGTTTCACCGACGAGGATTATGTCACCGCGGGCGCCGAGATCGTCAGCACGGCCGAAGAGGTCTTCGAGCGCGCCGAGATGATCGTCAAGGTGAAAGAGCCGCAGCCGGTCGAGCGGAAGCGCCTGCGCGAGGGGCAGCTTCTGTTCACCTATCTGCACCTGGCGCCGGACCCCGCGCAGACGAAGGATCTGCTGGACAGCGGCGTGACCGCGATCGCCTACGAAACCGTGACCGACGATCGCGGCGGGCTGCCGCTGCTGGCGCCGATGTCCGAGGTGGCCGGGCGGCTGGCGCCGCAGATGGGCGCGTGGACGTTGCAAAAGGCCAATGGCGGGCGCGGCGTGCTGATGGGCGGTGTGC
>JBAVQZ010000112.1:0-2271 GCA_049694515.1 Paracoccaceae bacterium
CTTTGGCTGCGGCTCATCGGCGGCGGGGCGGGCGCGGGCGTGCAGCTTGCCCAAAAGCAGCCTGTAGCCCCAGATCAGCCCCGCGACCACGCCGAGGGCCAGCCAGACCTCTTTCGACCCGCCGGTCGCCGCGCGCAGCGGATGGCCCGCCGGGAAGGCCACCTGGACAATCAGCACCGCGACATAAAGCAGCCCGATCATCAGCCAGCGCGCGCGCAGCGGCACCTTCATCAGGTATCCGATGCCCCAAAGGGCCGCCGCCATGACGAAAACCAGCACCATCAGCCGCGCCCGGTGGAGCCGAAGCCACCCGCTCCGCGCGCGGTCGCGCCGATCTCCTGCACCGTCTCGAACCGGGCCTGCACCACGGGCGCCACGATCATCTGCGCGACGCGGTCGCCGTGATGAATGGTGTAGGATTCGGAGCCGAGGTTGACCATCAGCACGCCCAGCGGGCCCCGATAATCGCTGTCGATGGTGCCCGGCGTATTGGGCAGGGTCAGACCGTGCTTCAGCGCGAGGCCCGACCGCGGGCGGATCTGCACCTCGAAGCCCTGCGGAAATTCCATGCGGATACCGGTGGGCACGATCCGCCGCTCCATCGGGCGAAGCAGAAAGCCGCCCTCGCGGTCGTCCGGCGGAAGGTTGGCGCGAATGTCGGCCCCGGCCGAGCCGTCGGTCTCATAGGCCGGCAGCGGCAGCGCGGTGTCGGCCCAGTCCTCCCACAGGATGCGAATGGTCGGCGTCATTCAAGCGCCCCGGCGATCAGCTGCGCCAGGCGGTTGGCCACCTGGTCCTTGGCCATGCGCGGCCATTCATCGGCGCCCTCGGCGGTGATCAGCGTCACGGCATTCTCGGGGCCGCCCATGATGCCCGTCGCGGCCGAGACGTCGTTCGCCACGATCCAGTCGCAGCCCTTGCGCGCCCGCTTGGCCGTGGCATGGGCGATCACGTCGTCGGTTTCGGCCGCGAAGCCCACCACCAGGCGCGGCCGCCCGTCGGTCATCTGGCTGATCGTGGCCAGTATGTCGGGATTTTCGGCGAATTGCAGCGCGGGCAGCGTTCCCTTGCCGTCCTTTTTCATCTTCGAGGCGGAGCCATTCGCCACGCGCCAGTCGGCGACCGCCGCGGCAAAGACGGCCGCGTCCGCGGGCAGAGCGGCCTGCACCGCGTCCAGCATCTGCTTCGCTGTCTCGACCCGTTCGATGCTGACGCCGGCGGGCGGCGGCACGGTGGCGGGGCCCGTGACAAAGATCACCTCCGCCCCCAGCCCGGCCAGCGCGCGGGCCAGCGCCGTGCCCTGTGCGCCCGAGGAACGGTTGGCGATATAGCGGACCGGGTCGATCGGCTCATGGGTCGGACCCGAAGTCACGATGACGCGGCGCCCCTTCAACGGCCCGTCGGCCAGCGCCGCCTCGACGGCGGCGACAATCTCCAGCGGCTCGGCCATGCGGCCGGGGCCGTATTCGCCGCAGGCCATGCCCCCCTCGTCCGGCCCGGCGAACAGGATGCCGTCGCCCCTGAGCGCGACGATGTTGCGCTGCGTCGCCGGGTGCAGCCACATCCGCACGTTCATCGCGGGCGCAATCAGAACCCGCTTGTCGGTCGCCATCAGCAGGGTCGAGGCCAGATCGTCGGCCAGCCCGTTGGCCATCTTTCCCATGAGGTCCGCGGTGGCAGGGGCCACGACCACCAGATCGGCGGCGCGCGAAAGCTCGATATGGCCCATCTCGGCCTCGTCGGTCAGGTCGAACAGGTCGCGATAGACCTTCTCGGCCGCCAGCGCCGAGGCCGATAACGGTGTGACGAATTCCTCCGCCGCGCGCGTGAGTACCGGTGTCACCGTCGCGCCGCGCTCGCGCAGGCGCCGGATCAGGTCCAGCGACTTGAAGGCCGCGATCCCGCCGCCCACGATCAGAAGAATGCGTTTGCCTGCCAGCATGGGATGTTCCCTTCAGGGCGTTGCTCCATGTCTAGGACGCGGCGCGCAAGGTGACAAGTTCAGTTGGTCGTGAAACCGGCGCAGGGATCTTCCCGTTCGGCCGGCGCGGTGACGATCCAGAAGTCATAGGGCGGGTTGCCGTCCGGCACCTCCTCGTATTGCCCGATCGTGATCACCGAAAGCTCCGGCGCGACCCTGTCCAGAACGAAGGGCACGCCCCAGTCCTTGCGCGCATGACCGTCGCCGGTGATCACCGCGACCGGCCCGCCGGTGGCCTTCATCGCCATCACCACCGCGCGGGCCAGCGCCGCGTCGCGCAGGCGCTGCGC
>JBAVQZ010000113.1:0-2539 GCA_049694515.1 Paracoccaceae bacterium
GGGCTTGTGCAGGCGGGGATCAAGGTGCACGACATCGGCCCCTGCCTGTCGCCGATGGCCTATTTCAGCCAGTTCCACCTCGACCTGCCGGCGGTGGCGATGGTCACGGCCTCGCACAACCCGAACGGCTGGACCGGGGTGAAGATGGGCTTCGAGCGCCCGCTCACCCACGGGCCCGACGAGATGGCCGAACTGCGCGACATCGTGCTGGAAGGCCGCGGCGAGGCCCGACCGGGCGGCGGCTGGCAACGCGTCGACGGGGTGCGAGAGGCCTATATCGACGACCTGGTGGGCGATTTCCGCATGTCCCGCCCGCTGCGGGTCGTCTGCGCCACCGGAAACGGCACCGCCTCGGCCTTTGCGCCCGAGATCCTGCGCCGCATCGGGGTCGAGGTGATCCCCAGCCACAACGAGCTGGACTACACCTTCCCCAACTACAACCCCAACCCCGAGGCGATGGAGATGCTGCACGACATGGCCGCCACGCTGACCGAAACCGGTGCGGACCTTGCCTTGGGCTTCGACGGGGACGGCGACCGCTGCGGCGTGGTCGATGACGAGGGCGAGGAGATCTTCGCCGACAAGATGGGGGTGATCCTGGCCCGCGATCTGAGCCGACTGTATCCCGGCGCCACCTTCGTGGCGGATGTGAAATCCACCGGGCTTTTCGCCAATGACCCGGTGCTGGCCGCCAACGGTGCGAAAGCCGATTACTGGAAGACCGGCCACAGCCACATGAAGCGCCGGGTAAAAGAGCTGGGCGCGCTGGCGGGGTTCGAGAAATCCGGCCATTACTTTCTGGCCGAGCCGGTGGGCCGGGGCTATGACTGCGGCATGCGGGTGGCCGTCGAGATCTGCAAGCTGATGGACCGCAACCCCGATCTCGCCCTGTCGGACATGCGCAAGGCGCTGCCGCGCACATGGTCCACCCCCACCATGTCGCCCTACTGCCCCGACACCGAGAAATACGCCGTGCTGGAGCGGATCGTAGAGCGATTACTGGCGATGGAGGAGGCGGCCGACACGCTCGCCGGCCGCGCGATCGCGCAGGTCGTCACGGTCAACGGCGCGCGGGTGATCCTCGACAACGGCTCCTGGGGGCTGGTGCGCGCCTCGTCCAACACGCCGAACCTGGTGGTAGTCTGCGAAAGCGTCGAGAGCCAGGAGGAGCTGCGCGCGATCTTTGCCGCACTCGATGCCGTGATCCGCAGCGAGCCGTCTGTCGGCGACTACGACCAGACGTTCTGAAGATCGAACCCGGCGGTTGTCCCGTGCAATCTGTTCACCGGACGGGTCAGCGGCAGCAGGAACGGTGCAAGCCGGGATACGGATCATTTCGGGACGATCTTGAAGCGGTGGCAACCGCTTGGTTTCATCCGTTAGGGAAGGCAACCGAGCCCCCTGCCCGCCTCAGGCCGATTTTTCGTCTCGGTCTCCCTCCCGGACAAGGGAACAAGGATCGGCGGGCTCGGAACCCAAGCTCAGGACTTTCTTTCCGGACCGGCCTGGGTGCAGGTCCGGCCGGTCAGGAATGCGTGACCGTTTCCGACCGCGCGCGGCGCGGCTGGCACGGGGATTGGCGACGGCGGCAGTCTGTGGCCGCCGCCGCACCTGGCTGATTTATCCGCGCAGACGGTGATGCAGGATGATCGGCACCGCCAGGTCTTCCTCGTCGCCCAGGTGGCGGGCGAGAAACGCCTCGATGCGCTGGGTTTCGCCGTGCAGCGCGCCCGCCTCGTCGCGGGCTGCCCTCTCGTCGAGATGGATCAGCTTGATCGTCCGGTTGGCCACGCGGGTGAACCGGTCCAGCACCGCATCCAACGCCGCGTGGTCTTTCTCGAGAATTTCAAGCCCTGCATCAAAGCGCGGATCGGCGGCCGAAAGTTCGGGGAAGTATCTGTGATCTTCCCATCCATGATGGCCATGCAGGTTCCGCACCAGCGCATTGCCGACGTATGACAGCCGCGCGGCATGGTCATCCGGCGCACGGTTGCGGTCCAGATAGGCTTCGTTCTCGCTGCGCAGGTGCACAGTCAGTTGGCGGAACATATCGTGAGCGCCGAGCCAGCGCTTGGTCGCGTCCCTGAAATGCGGATTGGCGTCCCAGCTATCGCGCGGATAGTCGTGCAGCAACACGCGCATGGCTTCGGGCATCGGGTCGGTTCGGATTTCTGTCAGATCGGTCATGGCGCTTTCCTTTCCCGGCGTAGATGTGCAACGGAACCGGCGGAATCACCTGCATCTCACCGCACAACGACCGTGCGCCTGCCGCGCATCTGCGATCGTTTGTCCTCAGGTCCGGCGGATTGGGAGGCGAGCAGGAATACCGGCTTCCAGGCGGACGCTCCCGAACCCGGCTGGACGACCGTATCCTGCAAGGCAGAAATGCGCAAAGCGGTGCCCTGACCTTGGCGCTCTCCTCGTCCCGCTCAGAGCTGTTCGATTTCGAATACCGAGGCGCCGGGCGTCATTTCGTTGATCACCAGCGAGGCGACTGCCGGGTCGATCTGTTCCGGTGCGAAAAGCCCGCATTGCCGCA
>JBAVQZ010000114.1:0-5084 GCA_049694515.1 Paracoccaceae bacterium
GGCCCATAGCCCGCCTCCGCAAGGCGCGGGGCGAACTCTGCCCGGCTGCGGTCTGCGGCCTGCTTCTGCGCGTCGCCATAGGCATATATGGCCGAGCGATACTGCGTGCCGCGGTCGTTTCCCTGACGCATGCCCTGGGTGGGGTCGTGCCCTTCCCAGAACACCCGCAGAAGATCCTCATACGAGATCACGGCGGGGTCGTAGATCAGGCGCACCACCTCGTTATGGCCGGTGCGGCCGGTGCAGACCTCTTCATAGGTCGGGTTCGGGGTATATCCGCCGGCATAGCCGACCATGGTCAGCCACACCCCGTCGCGGTGCCAGAACGTACGCTCGACCCCCCAGAAACAGCCCATGCCGAACATCGCCTGCTCCATGCCCTCGGGCACCGGCGACTTCAGCGGGATGCCCGAAAGCTGGTGCCTCTCGGCAGTCGGGATCGGCGTGTCGCGCCCCGGCAGGGCGGCGTCCGGGGGCACCATCTCGGTCTTGTTGCGTGCGAATGCGAACATCGGACTTTTCCTTTCCTGCGTTCCTGTCGGCAATATAGGCCGATCTTCGCAGAAACCTACTCCGCCGGGGTCGGAACGAACCGCGACAGCAGCGTCTCGTTCCCCGGCTCGGGATGACGCGGGATCAACAGCGCCAGCAGCAGCGACAGCGCCGCCATTCCCGCGGCCAGACCGAACACCGATCCGGGCGACGTGACCCAGAGATAGCCCAGCGCGGCAGGCAGCACCACGGCGGCGATATGGTTGATGGTGAACGCCACGGCGGCAGTGGGCGCGATGTCGCCGGGATCGGCAATCTTCTGGAAATAGGTCTTCAGCGCAAAGGCCAGCGCAAAGAACAGATGGTCGATCACGTAAAGCGTGGCACCAAGGACAACGCCCCAGCCGAAGTAATAGATGCCGCCATAAGACAGGAACACCACGATCAGCCCGACATATTCGAAGATCAGCGCCCGCCTCTCGCCCCAGCGATGCACCGCGCGGCCCATCAGCGGCGCGAAGATCATGTTGGCGATGTAGTTGATCAGGAACAGCGCCGTCACCTCGTCCACCCGGAAATGGAAATGCTCCACCATCATGAAGGCGGCGAAGACGACGAAAATCTGCCGCCGCGCGCCCGAGGCGAATTGCAGCGCGTAATACAGCCAGTAGCGCCGGCGCAGCACCATCTTCTTGAGTTGCGGATGCGGTGCCTCGAACTGCGGGTAGGCGAAGAAGCAGAACGCCACCAGCGCCAGGGTGAAGCCGCCCGCCGAGAGATAGACGAAATTGTAGGACAGATCGAAAGACTTCCACGTCACGACCAGAAGGGCATAGGCCACCAGCGATGCGCCCGATCCCACCGCATCCAGCCAGCCCAGCATCTGCGGCGCGCGGGCGCGGTCGATCCACTGCAGTTGCAGCGACTGGTTCACCGTCTCGTAATAGTGAAAGCCGATGGAGCTGAGCATGGTGATGGTCAGGATTCCGCCGAAGGTCGGGAACCACGCGGTCACCGCGGTCGCCACGCCCAGCATTGTCAGCGCGACCACGGCAAGCACCTGTTCGCGAATGAAAAGGATCAATGCGATAACGCCCACGGCCAGAAATCCCGGAATCTCGCGCACCGTGTGCAGCCAGCCGATACCCACGCCCGTGAAATCGGCGGCGTCGATGACGAAGTTGTTCAGCAGCGCCGACCACGTCGCGAACGAGACCGGCATGGCGATCGCCATCAGGATCAGAAGCGCCTCGGGGCGGCGCCAGCTTGGCAGTTGATCTGCCTCGGCAAGGGGAACGATCCGGCTCATGCTCTTGCGATAGGCCGAAATCGAGTTTTTGGCGAGAGTTAATCGACCTCTGGCACAGCGGGCGAGAACCGATAGATCACGTCGCTGAACCGATCCGCGGCAAACCCGTAGGCGAAGCTCAGACCGCCCGGTCCGGCGAGCACGCCATGCTCGGCATCGCCTTCCACATAGACCGCGGTACCCTGGCAGATGCGGTGCGCGACACCCTCGATCGTGACGATGCCGTCGCCGGCTATGCCGAGGTAGAATTCGGCCTGGCTGTGGCGATGCGGTTTCAGCGTACCATATGGACCGAATTCGGCCATTCCCAGGACCATTCCGGCCGAGGGCGTCCGCTCTGCGCAGATCAGGGTGCGCCAGGTCACGGTGCCGAAGGCCGGGTCGGTGCCGCCCTCGGGCGCCAGGGCGCCGGGGTCGATGACGAAAGAGCGGCGCGGGGATGCCGGCGGCGCGGGATTGTGCATGTTCATCGCGCCATTCCTCCCTGCCGCGACCCGTTACTGTGGATATCCGATCCTGCCACGGCCCCGCGCGCCTGCGCGCGACGCGGTGAGTGTCGCATTTCTGCCACCCCTTGCCTGATCTGAGTCAAGGCGCGCACCGCTTCCAGGGCATAATATTCACGAAACGGAATTCGGGGAGTCGGTCCCATGGACATTCTTGCCATTGTCGAGCGCGTGGGAGAGAGCAATGCGGCAGCTCTTTTCGGGCTGCTCACCGGCATCATATTCGGTGTGGCGGCGCAGCGCTCGGCCTTCTGCCTGCGCGCCGCGACGGTGGAATTCGCGCGGGGCAGCATCGGCCCGCGTGTGTCGGTCTGGCTGCTGACATTCTCCACCGCGATGGTCTGGGTGCAGGGCGCGCGTATGCTCGGCCTGATGGATGTCAATCAGGCGCGGATGATGGCGGTGCCGGGCTCGTGGTCCGGCGCGGTGATCGGCGGGCTGCTTTTCGGCGTCGGCATGGTTCTGGCGCGCGGCTGTTCGGGGCGGCTGCTGGTGCTGGCGGCCACCGGCAACCTGCGATCGGTCGTCTCGGGGCTGATCATGGCGGTCGTCGCGCAAATGAGCCTGCATGGCTGGCTGGCACCGCTCCGCAACCGGCTTGCAGCGCTCTGGACCACTGCGGGCGGACACAACCTGAACCTGCTGGAGGCCGCGCCCGTTCCCGACGGAAGCGGCCTTGTGCTGGGCCTGGCCGTGGCGCTGGCCGCGCTGTGGTTCGCGCACCGCAACCGGATCGGCGTTCGCGTGCTGGTGTTTGCTTCGGGCGTGGGTTTTGCGGTGGCGGTGGGCTGGGTCCTGACCTTCGGGCTCAGCCAGGTCAGTTTCGACCCGGTCACGATCACCTCGGCCACCTTCACCGGTCCCTCGGCCAACACGCTGATGTTCTTTCTTGAGGCGAACCCGGTTCTGGGCTTCGACATCGGAATGATCCCGGGCGTGTTTCTTGGCGCCTTCGCGGCGGCGGCGCTGGCCGGCGATTTCCAGTTCCAGGGCTTCCAGGACGCCGACAACATGAAGCGGGCGATGACCGGCGCGGCGCTGATGGGGTTCGGCGGGATGCTGGCAGGCGGTTGCGCGATCGGCAATGGCGTGACCGGCACCTCGATCTTCGCGGGCACCGCCTGGCTGGCGCTGTGTTGCATGTGGGCGGGCGCGGTGGCCACCGATTTCGTGCTGGATCAGCCGGGACTTCGCGCGCCGGCCTGATCCGCGCCCCGGTCAGTAGAAACTCTGCGGGTCGATGTCGAGCTGAAGCCGAAGATTGGCGGGCAGCTTGAACTGCGCCACCCAGTCGCGCAACGCGGATTGCAGCGGCGCGGCCTTGTCCGCCTTGACCAGCAGCCGCACACGGTGCCGCCCCCGGATACGGGCCACGGGCGCGGGGGCGGGGCCGAACACCTGTGCGTGGATTCGGCGCAGCGGCGCGTCCTTGCGCGCCATCTCGCCGCCCAGGTCGAAAGCCGCCTGCATGTCGGGCGAGCTGAGCACGATCCCCGCCATCCGGCCATAGGGCGGTACGCCAGCTGCGCGTCGCTCCGCCGCCTCGGCGCGCCAGAACCCCTCCTCGTCGCCCGACAGGATCGCGCGGATCACCGGATGCTCGGGCTGGAAGGTCTGCAACAGCGCCTGGCCCTTTTTCTCGGCCCGCCCAGCCCGGCCCGCCACCTGCCGCATGAGCTGAAACGTGCGTTCGGCCGCGCGCAGGTCCGACCCCTGCAGGCCGACATCGGCATCGATCACGCCCACCAGCGTCAGCAGCGGGAAGTTGTGCCCCTTGGCCACAAGCTGCGTGCCGATTATGATGTCGGCACCGCCTTCGGCAATGGCCGCGATCTGCTCTTTCAGCGCGCGGGCCGAGGCGAACAGGTCGGACGACAGAACCGCGACGCGGGCGTCGGGAAACACCGCGGCCACCTCCTCGGCCAGCCGTTCGACCCCCGGCCCGACGGGGGCCAGCCGCCCCTCGGCACCGCAGGAGGGGCAGACCTCGGGGATCGGCCGCGTCTCGCCGCACTGGTGGCAGACGAGGCGCTTGAGAAAGCGGTGCTCGACCATCCGCGCGTCGCATTGCTCGCAGCCGATCTGGTACCCGCAGGCCCGGCAGATCGTTACCGGCGCATAGCCGCGCCGGTTGAGAAACAGCAGCGCCTGCTCGCCATCCGCGATCCGCTTGTGCACAGCCGTCTGAAGCGTGGGCGAGATCCAGCGGTTGGCCGGCAGATCCTCGCCGCGCATGTCGATCGCCCGCATCTCGGGCAGCTCCGCCGCGCCGAATCGTGCCTCCAGATCCAGCCGCCGGTATTTGCCCGCCTCGACATTGGCCCAGCTTTCCAGCGACGGCGTCGCCGAGGCCAGCACCACCTGCGCCGAGCATAGCGAGCCGCGCAGCACCGCCATGTCACGCGCGTTGTAAAACACGCCGTCCTCCTGCTTGTAGGAGGTGTCGTGCTCTTCATCCACGACGATCAGCCCCAGGTCGCGATAGGGCAGGAACAGGGCCGAGCGTGCCCCCACGACAAGCTGCGCGCCCCCCTGCCCCACCATTTTCCAGCAGCGCCGCCGCTCGGTCATCGTCACGCCGGAATGCCACTCGGCGGGCTTCGCGCCGAAGCGCCGCTCGACCCGTGTCAGAAACTCGGCGGTCAGCGCGATTTCGGGCAAGAGCACCAGCGCCTGCCGCCCCTGCGCCAGGCATTCGGCAACCGCCTCGAGATAGACCTCGGTCTTGCCCGACCCGGTGACGCCCTTGAGCAGCGTCGCGCCGAACTGTCCCGCCG
>JBAVQZ010000115.1:0-5143 GCA_049694515.1 Paracoccaceae bacterium
GATCGGCAGCGGCCCCACCAGGTCCATGGCCACCAGAACCGTCAGCGCCCAGACCGGCGGCACGAACAATGCGGCGACCGGCACGAAGACAAGCGCCGTGCCAAACCCGGAAAAGCCGCGCACCAGCCCGGCGACCAGCGCAGCGGCCAGTATCCAGACCAGCCCCGGCGTCGCCAGGGCCGCCTGGACGGGTTCAGCCATTCGTATTCGAGAACTGGGTTCCCCCGGTCTTGTCGGGCTTCGACCAGTCACGCTTGACGCCGAGGAAAAGCACGATGTTCTTCGCCACGAAGACCGAGGAATACGTGCCAACGATGATGCCCCAGGTCATCGCGAAGACAAAGCCCCGGATCACGTCGCCGCCCAGCACCAGCAGCGCGATCAGCGCGATCAGCGTAGTGAAGGAGGTCATCACCGTGCGCGACAGCGTCTCGTTCACCGACAGGTTCATCACCTCGCGCAGGGCCATCTTCTTGTATTTCCGAAGATTTTCGCGCAGGCGGTCGAACACGACCACCGTGTCGTTCAGCGAATAACCGACGATGGTCAGCAGCGCCGCGATGATCGCCAGGTCGAACGGGATCTGGAACAGCGCGAAGATACCGATGGTCAGCGCAACGTCGTGGATCAGCGCCGCGACCGCGCCGAGGGCGAACTGCCACTCGTAGCGCAGCCAGATATAGATCAGCACCGCGGCGATCGCCAGCACCACCGACTCGATCGCGGACTGGATCAACTCGCCCGAGACTTTCGGCCCGACGCTTTCGACCGACTGGAACGGCAGCGTCTGCCCGGCGGGCGCTTTCAGGCCGGGATCGATGGCTTTCAGCGCCTCGGCCACCTTTTCCAGTGTCGCGGGTGTGGCGCTTTCATGGCCTTCCTGCGCCTCGATCCGGATTTCCTTCACGTTCCTGTCCGGGCCGAAGCTGGGGTCGAACACCTGGTTGATCGCGACATCACCCAGCCCGAGCGGCGCCAGCGCCGCGCGGTATTCGCCGACCTTCACCGCCTGCGTGCTTTCGGTGCGGATCGTCGTGCCGCCCTTGAAGTCGATGCCGAAATTCAGACCGAAAACGAAAAAGGCGACCAGCGCCAGCACCACGGCCACGGCCGAGGCGCCGAAGGTCAGCGTCGCGTAACGGAAGAAATCCCAGTTGGTGTCGGAGGGCACGAGTTTGAGTCGCATGATGTGTCTCCTTACACCGTGATCGTTCTGGGGCGGCGGCGTTCCATCCAGTGGACGATGATCAGCCGGGTCACGTAGATCGCGCAAAAGACCGAGGTGATGATCCCGATCGCGAGCGTCACGGCAAACCCCCTGACCGGGCCCGAACCGAACATGAACAGGATGACCGCGGTGATGAGCGTGGTGATGTTGGCGTCGATGATTGCGCTGAGCGCGCGCTCATATCCCAGTTCGATCGCCCGCGCCGGTCCCTTGGCGGTCTTCATCTCTTCTCGGATACGCTCGAACACCAGCACGTTGGCGTCCACCGCCATACCGATGGTCAGCACGATACCCGCAATACCCGGAAGCGTCAGCGTCGCGCCCAGCGCCGAGAGCGCGCCGAAGATCAACACCACGTTAACGACAAGCGCGAAATTGGCGATTATCCCGAACCAGCCATAGCTCGCCCACATGAACAGAAGCACCGCGATGCCGGCGACGATGCAGGCCACCTTGCCCGCCGCGATGCTGTCCGCGCCAAGCTGCGGGCCGATGGTGCGTTCTTCCAGGAAGGTCAGCTTGGCGGGCAGCGCACCGGCGCGCAGCAGGATCGCCAGCTTGGTCGATTCCTCGACCGTGAAATTGCCCGATATCTGGCCCGAGCCGGTACGGATCGCCTCGCGGATCACCGGGGCCGAGACGACCTCGTTGTCCAGCACGATGGCGAAGGGCGAGCCCACGTTGTTCACCGTGTAATCGCCGAATTTGCGCGCCCCCGCGGGGTTGAAGCGGAAGGTGACCACCGGCTGGCCGTTGCGGTCGAAGGCGGGCTGGGCGTCGTTCAGATCCTCGCCGGTGACGACCGGGGCCGTCTCGACGATGTAGTAAACCCCCTTCTCGTCCATCGACGGCAGGATCTCGTTGCCCGGCCCGGGCGCGTCGTTGGCGTTCGACGTGCGGCCCACGACAGGGTGGAAGGTCAGCCGCGCGGTGGTCCCGATCAGCTGTTTCAGCTCCTCGGCCGAGCCGATGCCCGGCACCTCGATCAGGATGCGGTCGGTGCCCTGGCGCTGGATCGTCGGCTCGCGCGTGCCGACCTCGTCGATCCGGCGCCGGATGATCTCCAGCGACTGCTGGATGGTGCGGTCGTCGGTGGCCTGTTTCTCGGCCTCGCTCAGCGTCACGCTCAGCACATCGCCATTACCCGAAACCACGATGTCATTGGACCCCACGCCCGTCAGCGACGTCACCGGCCGGGCCAACGCCCGCACCGCGGCAATCGCGTCCGCCATGCCTTCGGGGCGCGAGATCTTCACGCGCAGCTCGCCCGGAGGGCCGCTCTGGCGCCGAATCGTGCCCACCGTGTCCCGCTTTTCACGCAGCGCGTCGCGGACATCGGGCCACATTCCGTCCATCCGGTCCTTGTAGACATCGGCCACCTGAACCTCGGCCAAAAGATGCGCGCCGCCGCGCAGATCGAGCCCCAGATTGACCAGGCTGGACGGCACCCAGGACGGCCACGCGCCCTCGGCCGCCAGCCGTTCGGGTGTTGCGCCGCTTTTTTCGATCGCGGCAACGGCGTCGTTATGCCCCTCGACGCGGGAATAGAAGAGGTTGGGCATCGCATAGGCGAGGCCCAGCGCACACACGCCCCAGATCAGCAGGCGTTTCCAGAGAGGGATGTTCAGCATGTCGGCGCCACTCAGGCTTTTTCAGCGGGTTCGGTCTTGTTGAGCACCTGCGCGATCGTGGCGCGCACAACGCGCACCTTCACGCCATCGGCGATCTCGACCTCGACCTCGTTGTCGTCCTTGACCTTGGAGACCTTGCCGATCACGCCGCCCTGGGTCACGACTTGATCGCCCCGGCGCAACGCCGCGACCATCGCCTTGTGATCCTTCACCTTTTTCTGTTGCGGACGGATCAGCAGGAAATACATGATCGCGAAGATCAGGATCAGCGGAACGAAGCTGGTAAAGGCGCCTGCGGCACCCCCGGCGGCCTGAGCGTAGGCAGGCGTTGCAAACATGTGGTTGTCCCCGTTTCTGGCTGCGGCGGTTCCCCGCCCCCTTCGGAATGGCGCGCACCCTATCCGCGGCCCCCGACATTGGCAAGGCGATGCGGCCCGCGGCGTTTTCGCGGTTCAAAAGGCGCAATTCATGGGGCATATGGGGGCGGTAGAGAGACATTCAATCAGGGAAATCCCTCATGCACGACATCAGAGCGATCCGCGAGACCCCCGCCGCCTTCGACGCGGCCCTCTCCCGCCGGGGGCTGGCGCCGATGTCGTCCGAGATTCTGGCCATCGACGAGGCGCGGCGCACGAAGATCCTGGCCGCCGAGACGGCGCAGGCCGAGCAGAACAAGGCCAGCAAGGAGATCGGCAAGGCCAAGGCCGCCGGCGACGAGGCCGAATTCGAGAGGCTGCGCGCCCTGGTGGCCGACAAGAAGGCCGAGATCGCCCGCCTTAACGACGAGGCCCGGGGCGAGGACGCGCGCCTCACCGACCTGCTGATGGGCATCCCCAACCTGCCGTTGGCGGATGTTCCCGAGGGCGCGGACGAATCCGACAATGTGGAACTCAGGCGCTGCGGCACCCCGCGCGCCTTCGCCTTCCAACCGAAGGAGCATTACGACCTGCCGGCGGTTCATTCCGGCATGGATTTCGAAACCGCCGCGAAGCTTTCGGGCTCCCGCTTCGTGGTGATGTCGGGCGCGGTGGCAAGGGTTCACCGGGCGCTGGCGCAGTTCATGCTGGACACCCATGTCGCCGAGAACGGGCTGCTCGAGACGATCACGCCGGTGCTGGTGCGCGAAGAGATGATGTTCGGCACCGGCCAGTTGCCCAAGTTCGGCGGCGACAGCTATCGCACCGAGGACGGCTGGTGGCTGATTCCCACCGCCGAGGTGACGCTGACCAACATCGTCAACGGCCAGACGGTCGAGGCCGCCAGCCTGCCCCGCCGCCACGTCGCCCATACCCAGTGCTTCCGCTCCGAAGCCGGCAGCGCCGGGCGCGACACCGCCGGGATGCTGCGCCAGCATCAGTTCGAGAAGGTCGAGATGGTGTCGATCACCCATCCCGACGACAGCCTGGCCGAGCACGCCCGCATGACCCGATGCGCCGAGGACATCCTGGAACGGCTGGACCTGCCGTATCGCACCGTGGTGCTGTGCACCGGCGACATGGGATTCGGCGCGCAGAAGACGCATGACATCGAGGTCTGGCTGCCGGGCCAGAACTGCTATCGCGAAATCTCCTCGGTCTCGACCTGCGGCGATTTCCAGGCGCGGCGGATGAACGCCCGGTTCCGCCCCGAGGGCGGCGGCAAGCCGGAATTCCTGCACACGCTGAACGGCTCGGGCCTCGCCGTCGGGCGCACGCTGATCGCGGTTCTGGAAAACGGCCAGGAAGAGGATGGATCGGTCACACTGCCTGCCGCGCTGCACCCCTGGCTGGGCGGTCTGACCCGCATCACCGCCGACGGGAGGCTCGTCTGATGGATCCGGTCAAGGCCGTCCTCGTCTTCTGCGCGACGCTGTTCTTCGTGCTGTCGCCACTTCTGTCGGGCGGCTTCGGCGGGTTCGACCCGACGCAGTTCCCGGTGCCGCAGGATCATCCGCCGGTGCAGCCCGCCGGATACGCCTTCGCGATCTGGGGCCTGATCTATCTGTGGCTGCTGGTATCGGCCGGCGCCGGGCTGTTCCTGCGCGCCAAGGACACGGGGTGGGAGCGCGCGCGCCTGCCCCTGATCCTGTCGCTGGGCCCCGGCGCGGCATGGATCGGCGTGGCCCATCTCAGCCCGGTCTGGGCCACCGCGCTGATCCTCTGGATGCTCGCCACGGCGCTGATCGCCCTGTTCCTCACCCCGCAGCGGGACCGCTGGCTTCTCGAAGTGCCGGTCGCGCTTTACGCGGGCTGGCTGACGGCGGCCGGCTGGGTATCGGTCGGGCTGGTCGGCGCGGGCTACGGCC
>JBAVQZ010000116.1:0-1881 GCA_049694515.1 Paracoccaceae bacterium
GGGTCATGCGCTGCGCGGCGGCGGGTGAAGGCGGCCTTGCGCGCTGCCTGTTTGCGCTCCACGAGGCTCACAGCAGGATCACCCCGGCAAGGCCAAGGAAGGCAAAGAAGCCCACCACATCGGTCACCGTGGTCACGAAGGTGCCCGAGGCCAGCGCCGGGTCGAAGCCCAGCCGCTCCAGCCCCACGGGCACCAGGATCCCGGCCAGCCCGGCCACGCCCAGGTTGATGATCATCGCCAGCCCGATCACCACGCCCAGCATCGGCTCTCCGAACCAGCCCCAGCCGACCAGCCCCATGACAACCGCGAAGACCAGCCCGTTCAACAGCCCCACGGCCGTCTCGCGCCGGATCACGCGCCACACGTTCGAGCCCGTCAGGTCGCGCGTCGCGATAGCGCGCACCGCCACGGTCAGCGACTGGGTGCCCGCGTTGCCGCCCATCGAGGCGACGATGGGCATCAGCACCGCCAGCGCGACAAGCTGGACGATGGTGCTTTCGAACTGCGCGATCACAACCGATGCCAGGATCGCCGTCATCAGGTTCACCGCCAGCCAGGGCAGACGCTGGCGCAGCGTGTCCATCACCTTGTCCGACAGGCTGCCGTCGCCGACGCCGGCCAGGCGCATGATGTCCTCCTCGTGCTCCTCGTCCAGCACGATCATCGCGTCGTCGATCGTGATAACGCCGACCAGCCGCCCCTCGTCATCGACGACGGGGGCCGAGATCAGGTGGTAATGGTTGAAGGCATAGGCGACCTCGGCCTCGGGCTGGGTCACGGGGATGGTGCGGAAGCTGTCCTCGAGGATCTTCGTCAACTTCGCGCTGCGCTTGGTCGAAAGGATCCGGCCCAGCGTGACATAGCCGACCGGCTTCATCCGCGGATCGACCACGATGATGTGGTAGAACTGGTCGGGCAGAACTTTCTTGTTGGCGCGCATGTGGTCGATCGCGTCACCCACCGTCCAGTGATCGGGGGCGGCGACCACCTCGCGCTGCATCAGGCGGCCGGCGGAATATTCGGGATAGCTGAGCGACTGCTCGACGGCGACGCGGTCGGCGGCCTCCAGCGCGCCCAGGATCACCGCCTGCTGCGGCTCCTCCATGTCCTCGACCAGATCGACGACGTCGTCCGATTCCAGATCGCGCACCGCGTCGCGAAGCACGTCGGGGGGGAGGAACTCGAATACTTCCTCGCGGATGCTCTCGTCCAGCTCCGACAGAACCTCGCCGTCGATGGAGGCCGCGCCGAGCCGCAGGATATCGCGCCGCTGGGCGCTGTCCACCTGCTCCAGAAGGTCGGCGATATCGGCGGCGTGAAGCGGCTCCAGCAACTCTGCCAGCCGGGGGCTGTCGCCTTCGTCCACGGCCTCGCGGATCGCCGCGACGGTGGCGCCGTCCAGCCCGTAGGCCTCTTCCTCGCGCTCCGGCGCGTCCGCGATCTCTTCCGCCATCTCCGGCCCTTTCCGCTCTGGCCCGACATTAGACGTAGTGAGGGGCGAGCGACAGGGCCAGATGGCGATAAAAGCCACTGCCGGACCGCCTTTTTGCCCGGCGTCGGGACGCCCCGGCCCGTTCGGCCGCTAAAGGATGAAATCGGCCTGCTGCGCGCCGGTCAGCCGCGCCATGTCGGCAGGCGAGATCGGGAAGATATGGCGCGGCGTGCCGGCCGCCGCCCAGACCGTTTCGAACTCGGCCAGGCGCGGATCGAGGAAGGCGCGGATCGGGTTCAGATGACCCACCGGCGCCACCCCGCCGATGGCAAATCCCGTCTGCGCGCGGATCAGCGTGGCGTCGGCCTTTCCCAGCGGCTCGCCGGCCAGCGCCGTGGCCTTTGCGTCGCAGACGCGGTTGCCGCCCGCGGTCAGGAACAGGATCGCGG